>DASYJJ010000143.1:0-1509 GCA_035996605.1 Rhodanobacteraceae bacterium | reverse complement strand
CGACTCAATGTCGACGGAAACGCGCAGTACGTCGATTCGGCGACGCTCTATTTCGGCTGGCGCCTCGTCGGCGACTGAATACCGCTGCTTATACCGACGCGCGCGCCGAAGCCGCGCGCGTCGCCAGCGCGATCGGAAGACCGAACAGGATCATGTGCGCGACGACGTTGATGAGGACCCGTATCGGCGTGAACGTCAGCGGCGTTGGAAAAGCCGACAGTGGCAGCACGACGAAATTCATCACGACGTAAACGCAGATGCCGTAGAGAAGTCCGGCTACGACCGCGCGCTCCGTCATGAAAGCGAGCTTTCGGCTGGCGAAATAGAAAATCGCGGCAATCAGGAACGCCATGCCGAAGTGCAGGCAAAATCCGAGAACGGCGGTCGGTGCACCGCCTTCGTAGGCCGGTTGGCCGAGCAAACCGCTGGCAACCGACTGGAGCACGACGGTCGCGGAAACACCGCGGATTGCCGACCAGACGATCGCATACGTGATGTCGAGCGCACCGGCGATGCCGCCGCCAACGAGAATGGCAAACACTGCAGGATTGCGGCGCATCGATTTCCCCGCTTGGCGAACGTCGTGTTGAATCCCCGCCAGGATGTTACGCGGCCGGCGCGAACTATTGCCGTCGCTCGGGCGATTGCGAGCCACCGGTCGGCGCACGGCCAAGGATCAGCACGGATAGCGATCCTTGATGTGCTCGTTGTAGTAGCGGCCCTTGGACACCGCGCCGAGAAGGCCTTCGAACACGCTCGGGGGAACGTCGCAGAAATCGTAGGTCTCACCCGCGACGAAGCGGATCTTCATCTTGCGGGTCGCAGCATCGTAGCCGATGGCTGCGACGGCCGAAGAAGCGATGACGGCGATCATGTCCATGCGATCGGACATGCGGCCGTTCTGGCGCTCGCCAAGGTCTGGCGATCACGGTGATAGCGACGCGGAAGACGCAGCCGAACGCTGGAACGATTGCGGGCAGAGCGCAACGCTAGGCGGCGACGGCGTCCGCGACCATGCCCTCGATGAGCCCGAGGTCCGGAATCACCGCGCGATCGTCGCGCACCAGAACCTCCGCCCGTATGCCGACCGGGTGCGCGTTCTCATCGCCCGTTGGAATCAGCGAATCGGGCGTGACCGTCGTCAGGCGCGGAAATCCCTGCGCGAGCAGCGCGAGGAAAGGCATCTTCGCGTTTCCGCTGAGCGCCTTCAGCACCGCGACGCGCGCATTCGTGTAGGTTTCGTCGGCGACCTGGCCCGTCAGCATCGGAAAAGAAAACAGAGGCAGGCGCCAGCCGCGCCAGGACAGTCGGCCGAGCAGCCACTTCGGTGCATTCTCCACACGCTCGGGTTGCGAGTACGTGATGACTTCGGCGACGGTCGCGTTCGGCAGCAATACACGACCGCCGGTGACCGGAATCATGACGCCGCGGATTTCTCGTGGCAGGTCGGGCATGTAATTCCCCAATCGTCGATCTGTCGGATGTGCGGCGGCGCTTCGCTCAGCGCTT
>DASYJJ010000142.1:0-4528 GCA_035996605.1 Rhodanobacteraceae bacterium | reverse complement strand
ACACGGATTCGATACGCTCGACGACGTGTCCATGCGCGGAGTGAAGCTGCGCATCGCGCGCGCCATCGGCGAGAACCGCGAGCGCTTCGTGCATACCTTGAGAGCGTGGCGCGCCGTAAAGCACGGTACCGACGCGTGCGCCGGCGGCCACGATCGCTGCGCCGGCGGATTCGTACTCTGCGCCACGCAATATCAGGCGATACAGGCTCTGCTTTGTGCCGCCTCGGAAATGCAGGCGCGCCGCGATTTCCTGTCCCGGATAGCAACCCTTGTCGAAACGCACCGCTTCGATCCGTTCGAGGCCGAGGGCCTGCGGGACGAATTCATCGCGTGTCGTCGTATCGATCCACGGGAGGCCGGCGGCGATATCGGCGAGCCGCCACGCAGCGAGAGCTGCCGGATTTCGCGGCTCGATCGATGCCGGACCCAGCCAGGCGATGCGTTTTTGCGGGCCCGGTTGGGCGAATGCATGGCCGCCTTGCCGATCGACGATCGCTCGCGATCCGGCATCGATACCGGGTTCTTCATCGAGACTGCACAGGGCCCAACCCTCGGGCAGCGCAATTCGCACCTTGGCGCGCAACACGAAGCGCGCAAGCGCATCGCGGAACGGCTCGGCGCCGCCGAGCGGCAGCCAGAGAAGGAGGCGATCGTCCGCGACGCGCAGCAGCGCGAACACCGATCGCACGCGTCCCTGTGCGGTAAGCCACGCGCTCCATTGCCAAAATGAGACACCGAGGCTTGCGACGTCGCTTGCGAATTGCGCGTGTGCAAAAGCGAGCGCTTCGGCGCCGGACAGTTCGATGAGCTCGGCGCGATCGAGCGGAACGAGCTCCGGATCCCTCGTGATGGACATGCGCGACACTCTAGCACTCGCATCCTTCATATCCGCGCACCCCAGACCGATTCGGTTGTCTCGCAAGGCGGCTGGGTTTAACCTTGCGCGCCGCAAGTCGCCATGCACGAATCCAAATCTCCCGAACCCGATCAACCAGCGCCGCCGCCGCCGCGCGACGAGCCCGCGTCCCTGCCGAGCGTGGTGCCGCGCGAGATTGGCGGTCGCACGTCGGGACTGGATCCGACGCGCTACGGCGATTGGGAGAAGAATGGCCGCTGCATCGACTTCTGACGTGCTGGCACGCCATCATGGCTAGAACAGCAGGAATCCGATATGCCTGATACCGCGCGCCCGCTGTCCCCTCATCTGACCGTCTACCGCTGGCAGATCCAGATGGTGACGTCGATCGTGCATCGCGGCACGGGTCTTTTTCTCGCATTGGGCACGGCATTGATCGTCTGGGCGCTGCTTGCACTCGCGAGCGGCGCCGAAGCGTTCGCGAACTTGCGCGCGTTCTGTGCTTCGTGGCTCGGTCTGATCCTGTTGCTCGGCTGGAGCTGGTCGCTGGCGTTTCATCTGCTCAACGGCGTGCGCCATCTGTTGCAGGACATGGGCCTCGGTTACGAGCCACGTCAGTTCGTTCTCAACGGCTGGCTGGCGACGATCGGTAGCTTCGTGTTGACCGCGCTGATCTGGGCCGCAGCGTTCATGCAGCGGGGTGGCGCATGAGCGCGCAGTTGCGTACTCCGATCAAGATCGCGCGCGGACTCGGTTCCGCCAAGCACGGCGTGCACCATTTCATGGTCCAGCGCATCACCGCGGTCGCGCTGCTCGGGCTCGGAATCTGGTTCGTGTGGATCGTCCTGTCGATGCTGCACATGGACTATGCGACCGCGCGTTCTTTCGTCGCGCAACCGTTCAATGCGGTGCTGATGCTTGCCTTCGTTGGTGCGCTTTTCTGGCACGCGCAGCTCGGCCTGCAGGTCGTCATAGAAGACTACGTGCATACCGGCGGAGTCGAGCTCGCATTGCAGATCGCAGTCAAGTTCCTCTGTTTCCTCGGCGCCGCCGCATGCGTGCTTGCCGTCATCCGTGTCGCGCTCGGAAGCTGAATCGATGGAAAGCTACAAGATCCAGGAGCACAAGTACGACATCGTCGTGATCGGCGCCGGCGGCGCGGGTCTGCGCGCAACGTTCGGCCTTGCTGCCACCGGTTTGCAGACGGCGTGCGTCACCAAGGTTTTCCCGACCCGCTCGCACACCGTCGCCGCGCAAGGCGGCATCTCGGCCGCGCTCGGCAACATGGGCGAGGACGACTGGCGATTTCATTTCTACGACACCATCAAGGGTTCGGACTGGCTCGGTGATCAGGACGCGATCGAATACATGTGCCGCGAGGCGATTCCGGCGGTCATCGAGCTCGAGCACTACGGCGTGCCGTTCTCGCGTACTGAGGAAGGCAAGATCTACCAACGCCCGTTCGGCGGCATGACGACGCATTACGGCAAGGGCACCGCGCAGCGCACCTGCGCCGCGGCGGACCGTACCGGCCATGCGATCCTGCACACGTTGTATCAACAGTCACTCAAGCACGACGCGCGCTTTTTCATCGAGTACTTCGCGCTCGATCTCATCTTCGACGAGGAGGGCGTCTGCCGCGGCGTGCTCGCGCTCGACATGTCCGAAGGCACGCTGCATCTGTTTCGCGCGCACGGCGTCGTGCTTGCGACGGGCGGCTACGGCAAGGTGTACTTCACCGCGACCTCGGCGCACACCTGCACAGGCGATGGCGGTGGATTGACGCTGCGTGCCGGACTGCCGCTGCAGGATATGGAGTTCGTGCAGTTCCATCCCACCGGCATCTACGGCGCCGGTTGCCTGATCACCGAAGGTGCGCGCGGCGAGGGCGGCTATCTGACCAACTCGAAAGGCGAGCGCTTCATGGAGCGCTACGCGCCGAACGCGAAGGATCTCGCATCGCGCGACGTCGTGTCGCGCGCGATGACGATCGAGATGCGCGAGGGCCGTGGCGTCGGCGAGCACAAGGACTACCTCAATCTCAATCTGCAACATCTCGGTGCCGATGTGCTGCATGAGAAGCTGCCGGGCATCTCCGAAAGCGCGCGCATCTTCGCGGGTGTCGACGTGACCAAGGAACCCATTCCGGTCGCACCCACCGTTCACTACAACATGGGCGGCATCCCGACCAACCATCACGGCGAAGTCGTGCGCCGCGTCGGCGACAATCCCGACGTCATCGTGCCTGGACTCTACGCGATCGGCGAGTCGGCCTGCGTTTCCGTGCATGGTGCGAATCGTCTCGGCTCGAACTCGCTGCTCGATATCATCGTATTCGGCCGCGCTGTTGCGCAGCGCTGCGCGGAGACGATCAAGCCCGGTCAGATGCACAAGGACCTGCCCGCTTCGATCTGCGACGGCGCGCTCGGCAACTTCGATCGGGTGCGTCATGCCAACGGTTCGACGCCGACTGCGGAGATACGGCTCACGATGCAGAGAACGATGCAGTCGGACGCGGCCGTCTTCCGCACCGCCCAGACGCTGCAGCAAGGCTGCGCAAAGATGGACAACGTATTCGCCTCGTTTGGCGACGTGCGCGTTTCCGATCGTTCGCTGGTATGGAACTCCGATTTGATCGAGACGCTCGAACTTCAGAACCTTCTTTACAACGCGGTCGCGACGATCAACTCCGCCGAGCAGCGCCACGAAAGCCGAGGCGCGCACGCGCGCGAGGATTTCCCCGACCGCGACGATCAGAACTGGATGAAGCACACGCTGGTCGGCATCGATGCCAGAGGAAAATGCGCCTTCGACTTCAGGCCCGTGCACATGCAACCGATGACGAATGACGTAGAGGCCGTGCCGCCGAAGAAGCGGACGTATTGACGGACTTGAAAGGGTTTTTGCGATGGACGTTGTACCGGCGCTTTCCAGACTCGGAGTCGGCGCAAGCACGATAGGGTGGACCAAACGTGGCTGAATTCACGTTACCGAAAAACTCGAAAATAAAACCCGGCACGCATCACGCGGCCAAACCCGACGTCAAGGACGTCCGCACGTTCCGCGTCTATCGCTGGAATCCGGACGATGGCGAGAATCCGCGTATCGATACTTACGATGTCGATATGGCGAGCTGCGGCCCGATGGTTCTCGACGCGCTTATCAAGATCAAGAACGAAATCGATTCGACGCTGACATTCCGCCGCTCATGTCGAGAAGGCATCTGCGGTTCGTGCGCTATGAACATCGACGGCACGAACACGCTCGCATGCACCAAGGCGATCGAGGATTGCGCGGCGGGCGACGTGAAGATTTATCCGTTGCCGCACATGCCGGTGGTCAAAGATCTGGTGCCCGATCTCACGCACTTTTACGCCCAATACGCGTCGATCAAGCCGTGGATCCGCACCGACACGCCACCACCGCCGGATCGCGAGCGCCTGCAGTCCAAGGAAGACCGCGCGAAACTCGATGGGCTGTACGAGTGCATTCTCTGCGCTTGCTGCACGACGTCCTGTCCGAGCTACTGGTGGAACAGCGACCGTTATCTGGGCCCAGCCGTGCTGCTGCAAGCGTATCGGTGGATCGTCGACTCGCGCGATGAGGACACGGGCGCTCGTTTGGACGAACTGGAAGATCCGTTCAAGCTGTACCGCTGCCACACCATCATGA
>DASYJJ010000141.1:0-9171 GCA_035996605.1 Rhodanobacteraceae bacterium | reverse complement strand
CAGGTGAAGGATCTGCTTGGCCTCTCGATGGACAAGGTGCCGGCCGATTTTTTCGCGCGCTGGTCGACCTATGCGCAACACCTGCCGAGCGCGGCGCCTTCAGCCATGCTGCTCGCCGCAGCATCGTTGGCGATCATCATCGTCACACGGCGGCTGCGTCCGACGTGGCCCGGTTTCCTGTTCGCGGTAATCGCCGGCGCGCTCGCGGTCGCTCTGATGGGTGTGCCCGTCGACACGATCGGCACGCGCTTCGGCGGCATTCCCGCGGGATTGCCGGTGTTCGCGATTCCGCATATTCCGATCGAGCGCACCATCCAGCTCTTTCCGAGCTCGTTCACGATCGCATTCCTTGCCGGCGTCGAATCGCTGCTGTCGGCGGTGGTCGCCGACGGCATGATCGGCGGACGACACCGATCGAACTGCGAACTCGTCGCGCAGGGCATCGCCAACGTCGGCTCGGCACTGTTCGGCGGCTTGCCGGCTACCGGCGCGCTGGCGCGCACCGCCACCAACGTGCGCGCCGGCGCACGCTCGCCGGTTGCCGGCATCGCGCATGCGCTGTTCCTGTTGCTGTTCATGCTGGTGCTCGCGCCGCTGATGAGCTACGTGCCGCTTGCAGCGCTGGCCGCGGTGCTGGTCGTGGTGGCATGGAACATGGCCGAGATCGAGAGTTTCCGTCACCTTATGAGCGGCCCGATCGGCGATCGTGTCGTGTTGCTGCTGACGTTCGGGCTCACGGTCGTGTTCGATCTCACCGTCGCCATCGAAGTCGGCATCGTGCTCGCCTCGTTCCTCTTCATGCACCGCATGAGCGAAGTCGTCGCGATGGAATCGAACGTGTCGCTGATCGAGGAGGACCAAGCCGACGCCGATTCGTCCGAACCGGATCAGCGCGCGTATTTGCCGAACGGCGTGGAGGTGTTCCAGATCTCAGGGCCTTTGTTCTTCGCCGTCGCGAACCGCCTCGACGACGTGCTGAACCAGTATCCGAAACCCCCGCGCGTATTCATCCTGCGCATGCGCCTCGTGCCGCTGATCGACGCCTCCGGCGTAACTGCGCTGACGCAGATGATCGAGCGCTGCAGGCGCGGCGGCACGCGCGTGGTTCTTTCGGGTTTGCGCGAGCAGCCGCTGCGCATCCTCGCGCAAATGGGCGTGGTCGAGGATGACGATTGGCTGCGGTTCGCCCGCGATTTCGGCGAGGCGCTGAAGCTTGCCGCCTCGACCGACGATTCGCCGCGAGGCTAGAGCGGGACGGACGCGAGCTTTTGCCACGCCTTCGCCGTTCCGCGATAATCCGCCGCCGCGCGCCAGCGCGATCACCGTCATCCTCATGTCAGATTTCGTGCATCGTCTGCCGGACTTCCTCGGCAACCATCTTTACCTCACGCTCGGATTCGTCGGCGTGCTCGTCGCATTACTGGTAACCGAGGCGCAGCGGTTCACGCGCGGCTACAAGGCGCTGACGCCGGCCGGGCTGACGCAGCTGATCAATCGCGAGAACGCGCTGCTGATCGATGTCTCGAGCGTGCAGGACTTCGAGAAGGGCCACATCCCCGGCGCGCGTCACGTCGCGATGAGCCAGTTCGATCCGGAGAACAAGGATCTCGCCAAGGCCAAAGAGCTGCCGGTCGCGATCTACTGCCGCAACGGGCAGACGTCCGGGCAGGCCGCGCAGCGCCTGGTGAAGGCCGGTTTCAGCAAGGTCTACTGGCTCGAAGGCGGGCTTGGGACCTGGACCGAAGCACAGCTGCCGCTGGCCAAGGGCAAGAGCTGACTCTCTTTACGGTTCGCCGCCGTCTGAAGCCAGAGCAACTTCGCGCGCGCGTGCTAGGCTGATTTCCACTGCACCCTGGGGAGATCGGTCATGCAGAAGCTCAGTGCCCGTTGCATACGCGGCGCGCTCGCCTCCGCGCTCGTCGCAAGCCCGTTCACGCTCGTTCCGCTGCATGCGGAATTGCCGCCGATCGGATCGGCCAATGTCGCGATCGCCGATCCTGATATTCCAGCGCCGCCGACAGATCCTTGCGTCGTTCCGCTGTACGACGACTTCACGTTCATCGGTTTCGATGCGCAGATGTTCGACTTCGCCCCGCCGGTCGGTTGTCCCGGTCCATGGCAGAAAGTCGTTCTCAGCGCCGACTTCGATGTTACCGTGGGTCGTCAATTCGACCGCACCGCGGAAATCTGGATCGGTGGCGCGAATGTTTATTTCGGCACCACCGAGGAACCGCGTGCGACGGTTGCGCCGAGCTGGCATATCGAGCGCGACCTGACCGACTACAGCGCGCTGTTCACTACGGCCCAGAGCGGCCGCGTGGATCTTGGCAATGTCGTCGATGACACCTACACCGGCATCATCCATGGAAGCGCAAGTCTCGCGTTTTATCCGCGCGTCGATACTGCGTTCGACGAACCGCCACGCCCCGATGTGATTCTTCCGCTGGCCGCCGACGCCACCGGCGGCACAGTGACCCTCTCAAGTCCCGACGATCATCTCGCGGTCTACTTCACGCTGCCGACCAATATCCGGCGTGTTTTTCTCGATGTCATCGCGCAAGCTCAGAACAGCGACGAGTTCTGGTATCTGTGCGTTCCGGACGATTTCGCGAATGAGCTCGAATCGTGTCCGGGCACGGGTTTTCGCGAGGCTGAAGTCACCGTTGACGGCATCCTCGCCGGCATCGCGCCGATTTATCCGTGGATCTACACCGGTGGCATCGATCCGGGTCTGTGGCGGCCTTCGCCCGGCATCCAGACGCTTTCTTTCCAGCCGTATCGCGTCGATCTCTCGCCCTACGCGGCCTGGCTGAGCGACGGTCTGCAGCATGTGATCGGCGTCCGCGTGTTCAATGCACAACCGTATTTTTCGGCGACGGCGAATCTCCTGCTCTATCTCGATCACGGTTCGAGCCGGGTAACCGGCGATCTCACGACCAACACACTCGTGTATCCGGACCCTGAAATCACTTCGGATTTGACCAGCGGAGACACGTCGCTCGCGGGCACGCTCGACGTGACGACCACGCGCGACTACGAAATTTCGGGCTTCGTCGACACGTCCGAGGGACGCATCACCACCGATCTGACGCAGCACATTGCATTCTCCAATGCGCAGATCTTCGACATCGTAGGCAGCGCCACCTATCGGCAGCGACTCCAGCAGAGCACCGTGATCGACACGACCACGAGCGTCAACACTGGCGTCTACTCGCACGTGTTGACCGAGCACGTCGACTGGCCGCTCGCAGTCGACTATGCGTTCGATGTCGCCGCCGACGGCTCCGCCGCGCAGGTGACTTCGATCGATCAGGGATTGCAGCGCGCCATGGATATCGGCGTCGACGACTTCACGCCGTATCACGCGAGCCTTGCGCAGGACATGACAACGAGCGACACCGTCCTCTTCGACAGCGATGGCAACCAGACCGGGCGCGTGAACCAATCGAGCCAGCAGAGCTATTCGTATCTCGATCCGTTCGGCGCGTGCTACAGCCGCACCATAACGACCGCGAACGGCTTGCTGAGCGCCGTCGACGACGGCGTCGGCTGTGCCGACGACTCCAACACGCTCACGTGGTTCGATGCGCTCTACAACGACGGATCGTCGATTTTCGGCGCCACCGTACAGATCCTGCCCTGATTTCGAGCGCGGAGCCGCTGTTTTCGGCGGCTCCGCGGGGTGCGCCGGCCGCGCAGGCGTGGAATAATCCGCACCCTTTTCCTTCAACAACGAGCAACACCATGGCAGAGACCAGCAACGGCGCCGGAAACGGTCAGGCGCAGCAGGGACAGGCGCAACTCAGCCTGCAGAAAGTCTACGTCAAGGACGTCTCCTACGAGGCGCCGGGCGCTCCGCAGGTCTTTCAGACTTCAGGCAACCAGCCGAATGTCGAGCTGAACCTTTCGCAGCGCGTCACGCAGCTCGGCGAGGCCGCGTTCGAGGTCGTGCTGAGCGTGACCGCGACGTGCAAGATCGAAGACAAGACGGCGTATCTCGCCGAAGTGCACCAAGCCGGCATCTTCGGCTTGCAGGGATTCGATGTGCCGAGCCGCGATGCGGTGCTCGCCACGTATTGCCCGAACGTGCTGTTTCCGTACGCGCGCCAGATCGTTTCCGACTTGGTGCAGAACGGTGGTTTTCCGCCGTTCTTCCTGCAGCCGATCAATTTCGAAGCGCTGTACGCGGACCAGCAGCGCCGACGGGCGGAAACGGGCCAGGGCACCGGCGCCAACGCCTGACGTTCTCGCAGCGCGTCGTCGATGACGAGTCCAACGCCGGTCGCGGTTCTCGGCGCCGGCTCATGGGGCACGGCGCTCGCCGTGCTCCTCGCGCGCAAAGGCGTGCCAACGACGCTCTGGGGCCGAACGCCGCAATCCGTCGTCGATATGGCCACCGCGCGGCGCAACGCGCGATATCTTCCCGAGCTTGCGTTTCCTTCGGAGCTGCAGCTCTCCGGCGCGCTCGAACCGACCGTGCGCGACGCGGGCACCGTTCTGATGGCTGTGCCGAGTCATGCGTTCGCCGAGCTTCTCGATGCCGCTGCGCCATGGGTCGCACCGCACGCTGGCATCGTCTGGGCAACCAAGGGTTTCGATCCTGCTTCGGGTCGCTTTCTGCATGAGCTCGTTGCCGAGCGCTTGCCGCAACACGCAGCGGCGGTAGTCACCGGTCCTTCGTTCGCGCGCGAAGTCGCGATCGGTTTGCCGACTGCATTGACCGCGCATTCGTCCGACGCAGGTTTCGCGCAACGCATCGCGCAGATGCTGCACTCGCCGCTGTTTCGTGCGTACACGGGCAACGACGTGGTGGGCGCCGAGCTCGGCGGCGCAATGAAAAACGTGCTTGCCGTCGCGACCGGCGTCGCCGATGGCATGCAGATGGGACTCAACGCACGCGCCGGACTCATCACGCGCGGACTCGCGGAAATGATGCGGCTCGGCGCGGCGATCGGTGCGCGCGCGGAAACATTGATGGGCCTCGCTGGACTTGGCGATCTCGTGCTCACCTGCACCGGAGACCTTTCGCGCAATCGGCGCCTCGGTCTTTTACTCGGTCGCGGTGTGCCGCTGCAGCGCGCGGTGGAGGAAATCGGCCAGGTCGTCGAAAGCGTGCAGACCGTCGACACGGTCATGCAGCTCGCATCGCGTCACGGCGTGGAGCTGCCAATCACGGCGCTCGTACAGCGCGTGCTGCGCGAAGAACTTTCGCCTGCCGAGGCGATGCGCGCGTTGCTTTCGCGCGAGCAGAAACCGGAGTATCCGGTCGTCGGTTGATTCTGTTGCTAGCCAGGTGGGGCGGATTACTCCGGATGCCCCTCACCCTACCCTCTCCCGCAAGCGGGAGAGGGAAAAAATCGCTGTTTCAGGGAGAGGGTGGCTTCTGAATTGCTTCGCGCCCGCGCCGAATCCGCCAGTTCCCCTCTCCCGCTTGCGGGAGAGGGTAGGGTGAGGGCCAGCGCGCATCGCCGCTACAGCCATCGCGCAGTACAAACGACCAACAACCACGCGACGCGAGATTCGCTAGCACTGCAGTCACACCGAGCGCCGTTACCCGCTCGAATCGACGTCGCCCCCCGCAAATCCCAATTGCCTCCACGCCTCGAACACGATCACCGCGACCGCGTTCGAAAGATTGAGGCTCCGGTTGCCCGGCCGCATCGGCAATCTCAGGCGTTGCTCGTGCGGCAGGCCATCGATGATGTCCTGCGGAAGGCCGCGCGTCTCGGGTCCGAACAGCAGCGCATCGTCGTTCGCGTACGTAACGCCGTCGTAGCGCATTCGGCCGCGGGTCGATACCGCGAACACTCGCCGCGGCGCAACGTTCGCGATGAAGGCGGCAAGATTATGGTGCACGTTGATGCGCGCGTACTCGCGATAGTCGAGCCCGGCGCGCCGGAGCCTCTTGTCGTCGAGCTCGAACCCGAGCGGTCGCACCAGGTGCAGGTCCGCTCCGGTGTTCGCGCAGAGGCGAATCACATTGCCGGTGTTCGGCGGAATCTCCGGCTGGAACAGGACGACATGCACGCCTCCATTATCGAGGCATCGTGCGCGTACGCAAACCGAACGACTTTTCCAAGCTCGACGGCGAGGCGATATCGTCGACTCGAAGATCGTTTGTTCCACCCTCGACGTCGGCGACCGGCTCGGTGGATACCGCGTCGGCCTCGGCTGTCACGTACACCGTGGGCAGCAAAGTGACTGCGAGCGCCGGGCTCGAAAGTGCTTTCACGTGCACCGTCGGCAGCAGGGTCACTTCGTACGGTGCCGTGTCGGCGATGCGCATCCGCGCGGGATTCGCTGCGGACGTCGCCTCGGTCGCGTCGATGCTGACAGTCGGCAACAGCGTTGCGCGAACCGGCGCGTCGCTGTCGACGGTCATCGTGGACGACGCGTCCTGCTGAGTCGCGAAAGCGCTGGCCGCGAAGAGGGTCGCGAGCGTTGCGCCAATTATCGATATGCGAGCTTTCATGACATTCTCCTGCGAACACATCCCTCCGGCGGTATGGAGCAAGCAACATGCCACGTGCCGGAGTTTCGTTGCTTGCGTTGATATAGATGCGCAATCAGCGATTTAGGTTGCTAGTCCGAAAGTCATGCGTGTTGCAGCGGACACCGTTTCGGACGTACGCGAGTGTCCGCGCGATGTGCACTATGGAAGAAATGACGGAAGTCGCGCGTGCGCATCCACGTGCGCGCGCACGGGCGCGATGAAGCGCGGGCCTGCGCGAAGCGGTGATTCGCGCGCACAAAATCGTAGTGCGACGACTCGATTTGCGCGCGTCACGAACGCCCGCTCGCCCGCTGCATGCGGGCGCGTGCGATTCAGCGCACGGGCATCGCGACCGGATGCCCGTTATGCGCTACGAAACGACGATGCCGTGCACCAGATCGTCGTGATTCGAATCGACAGTGCTTTGTAGAGTGCCGTCGCCCGGCGATTCCCGCCGCGCGTCGATCCATGTCGGATGCTTCTGAATCGGATCGAGCAGCAGGATGCGCTGCGGTCTGGCGGTTTTCGCGAACGGACAATCCGCGTCGGTCGTGATGGGTGACAGCGATTCGGCCGCCGCGACGCTACCGATGATCGCAAGGGCCGCGCCCGCTCGAATCAGTTGCATGCGTATGTTCATCATTCCTCCTGCGCTTGTGCCCACTCGAGGCATCGCAAGTGCTGTGCCAACGCGCTGGTGCATCCCCTGCTCCATACATAGATGCCTAAACAAGGATTTAGGTTTCTGTGCCGGAAGTCATGGGTGTCGGAACGGGCGTCCGCGGACATCCGTGGATGTCCGTAAACGCGCGGTCCGCGGGCATTTCCGCGGAATTGGCACCCGGCTGTCGCGCCGGTTTGGCACCGGGAAATGCGGCTCCCCGGTCATCGCGAATGCGCTGGAAATTGCATCGCCGGCTACTCGGCCGGCTTCACCTCGCGGCGCAGGTACGTCTGGTACAGCACGAACCCGTCGGCCTCGTCGTTGTTCACCGCCGTGCTGAGATCGACGAAGCCGAACTCGGTCCACCATGGCTGCTGCGGCAGTGTCGCGACAGCCTGCTGCCACTCCTGCGAGGATTGCGCACGCTGATTCTGCGATGCCGGATCGTTGTCCGCCGCGAGAATCTGGCACATCGTTTCGCGACATTCGACGTGGATGACCTGGATGTGTTCGCGCACGTCGTCCGGCAGCGCCGCGACCCATTGATCGAGCGTCGCTTCGATCTGCTGCTCGGTCGGCCCGGACCATTCCGGATCCGAGCCCTCCTGATCGAATGTCTTCAATGCCGTCATCGACGGCGGAACCTCGGCGCTGTCGGCCGCTGCGGTGTCCTGGCGGGCCATCCACTCCGCCAGCAGATCCGCGGCGCGGCCGGCATCGTCCGCGGGCGCCTCGGGGTTTTCTTCGGTCGAATCGTCTTCATCGTCGGCGTTCTGCGGCGACGATGTGGACGCGCCGTCCTCGTCGACGGATGACCCCGCTGTGTCGGGCGTCGGCGTTTTCACCGCCGGAGCCGGTTCTGCGGCGGCGGGATTCGCCGGAGCGCTCGGCGATTGTTCTGCGACCGGCGGCGTCGAGGCGGATGGCGTCGTTGCAGCGGCCGGTGGCGTTTCTTTCGGCTCGGCGGGTGTCGGCGCCGAAATTGGAGGTGTGGATATCTTAGCTTCCGGCGCGCGCGCGGGCGGCGTCACAGACGATCGCGACAGCAGCACCCAAACCAACACGAAAACGCCGATGCCCGTGAGTCCGATGATCGTGATATTGCGCATTCGCTGAGGGCGCTCCTGTCCCGGCTTCAGCTCGGCAAAACTAGCTCAATTCCGGGCTCGAAAGTTATTCGAGAGCGATCTTCTTCACCAGGCGATCGTCTCGCCCGTCTGAGCCAGAAAGCGCCCGCTGTCCGACAATTTCAGATGATCGATCACGCGCAGCATTGCCGCGACGGAAGCGTCCGGCTTCAGCGGCGCACCGGCACCGCCCATGTCGGTGCGCACCCAGCCGGGGCTCACCGCGACGACGATGACGCCGCGGTCGCGCAGCGCGATCGCGAGAAGACGCGTCGCCATGTTGAGCGCAGCCTTGCTCATCGCATAGCTCGGGCTGTAGAGCGAATCGGTGCGAGCGATCGAACCGAGCGTCGAGGAAAGATTGACGACTTTCGCGCCGTCGACCAGTCGCGAGGCGAGCTCTTGCGTCATCATGAACGCACCTTCGGCATTCACCGCGAAACTGTCGCGCAACGACTTGCCGCCGATTTCTCCGAAGCGCTCGCCTTCGACAAGCATGCCTGCGTTGTTGACGACGAGATCGAAACGAAGCTCGAGCGCATCCGTTTCCCGTGCAAGCTCGGCGATCGAACGCGTATCCATCAGATCGAGCGGAATGACATGCAGCCGCCCGGGATGCTCGGCGGCGAGCCGCGTCAGGTCGAGCGCGCGTCCCGGATGCCGGCACGCCGCGACCACGCGATCGCCGCGCTGGAGCAGCTGGCGCGTCATCTCGAGGCCAAGGCCACGGTTGGCTCCGCTCACGAGTGCCTGCAGCATGCGGGCGTCCAGATATCCAGAACTTTCGTTCGAGGCACGAGTCTACTGCGGTTCGTGACGATCGTCCGTTGCGCTCGCGGGCGATGCTGGTCTAGCCTGCCGCGAGGTCTCGATGCGGCATCCGTCGA
>DASYJJ010000140.1:0-12613 GCA_035996605.1 Rhodanobacteraceae bacterium | reverse complement strand
CGCGAACGGCAATGCCGGCATGCGCGCCCGCGAGCCAGGCTGGCGCGTTGCTCGCACGCGGGAAGATCCAGGTGTGAGGTCCGGGCCAGGTCGCGGTGGCGCGCGCCAGCGATTCGTCCGGAACGGCGGCCAGATCAATGTACGGCTCGAGCTGCATGAAATCGGCCGCAATAAGCAGCACGCCTTGCGTTGGCGGCCGCTGCTTGATCGCGAAGAGTCGCGCGCAGGCATCCCGATTGCGCGGATCGCAACCAAGTCCGAAAACGGCTTCGGTGGGATAGGAGACGACGCCGCCGGCGCGGAGTGCCGCCACGACCTGGATCAGTGACGCATCCATCGAGCGCCCAGCCAGCGTTCATGGCGCGCCGTGTGCGTCACGACGCGTCAGGCCCTTTGTGCGCCGCGGTTTTCTTCGCCGCGGATTTCCTCGGCGCCGCGCTTTTCTTGGCGGCGGCTTTTTTCGCGACCGTTTTCTTCGCGGTTTTCTTCACCTCTGTCTTCTTCGCGACCGGCGCCGCCTTTGGGGCTGCCGCGTTCTTCGCGAATTTCGCCGACTTGCCGCCGAAGCGGCCGCCGCGCTTGGGACGATTCGGCGCGGCAGCGAGCAATTCCGCGCTTTCTTCGGCAGTGAGCTCGGACGGCTCGCGGCTTTTCGGAATGCGCGCATTCTTTTCGCCGTCGGTGATGTACGGGCCATAGCGTCCGTTCAACACCTGCACGCCGTTGCCAAAGTCCTTGATGATGCGGTTCGCGGCGGCTTCGGCCTTGGCGCGTATCAGGCCGAGCGCATGCGGCAAGTCGATCGTGTACGGATCGTCCCCGGGCTGCAGAGAAGCGTACGTCGGGCCGTGCTTGACGAACGGACCGAAGCGGCCGATGCCGACCGTGATGTCCTCGCCATCCTCGCCCTTGCCGAGTGTGCGCGGCAGCTTGAAAAGCTCGAGCGCATCGGCCAGCGCGATCGTGTGCATGCTCTGGCCCGCGCGCAAACTCGCGAACTTCGGCTTGTCGGCGTCGTCCTTGGTGCCGATCTGCGCGAACGGCCCGTAGCGGCCAAGCCGCACCTGCACAGGTTTGCCGCTTTTCGGATCGATGCCAAGCTCGCGCGCGCCGGTCGCTTCGGAACGATCGACGGTTTCGTTCTTGTCGTCGACCTGCGCCTTGAACGGCTTCCAGAATTTCTCGAGCAGCGGTATCCATTCCTCTTCGCCGCGGCTGACCGCATCGAGCTCGTCCTCGAGCTTCGCCGTGAAATCGTAGTCGACGTATTTGGCGAAATGGCCCGAGAGGAACTTCGCGACCGCGCGCCCGACATCGGTGGGACGAAAACGCCGACTATCGAGAATCACGTACTCGCGATTCAGCAGTACCTGGATGATGCTCGCATACGTCGAAGGCCGGCCGATGCCGTATTCCTCGAGCGTTTTGACCAGCAATGCTTCGGAATAGCGCGGCGGCGGTTCGGTAAAATGCTGATTCGCGCTGATCTCACGAAGCGGCACCGCTTCGCCGATTGTCATCGCGGGTAACTTGCGGCCTTCATCTTCGTCCTCGGCATTCTTCTGATCGCGCCCTTCTTCGTAGACCGCGAGGAATCCGGGATCGACGACGGTGGTGCCGCTTGCGCGAAACGTGGAATCAGTACCGCAGGCGAGATCGACCGACACCGTATTCAACGTCGCAAACTGCATCTGGCAGGCCACGGCGCGCTTCCAGATCAGGTCATAAAGCTTGCGCTGATCCTCGTTGAGATAGGCGGCGACATCTTTGGGCCGGTGCAGCGCGGATGTCGGGCGGATCGCTTCGTGCGCTTCCTGCGCGTTCTTCGATTTGTTGCGGTAGAAATTCGGCTGCTCGGGCAGCGCGCGCGGACCGTAATCGCGCTGGATCACATCGCGCAGTTCGCTGATCGCTTCGGCGGACAGGTGCACGGCGTCGGTACGCATGTAAGTGATCAGGCCGACGATGCCCTCGTCGCCGATCGGCACGCCTTCATAGAGTTGTTGCGCGAGCCGCATCGTGCGGCTGGTCGCGTAGCCTAGCTTGCGCGCAGCTTCCTGCTGCAGCGTCGACGTGGTGAACGGCGGCGCGGGCCGGCGCTTGCGTTCCTTGGACTGGATGTCGCCAACGACGAGCCGGCCCTGCGCGGCTTTCTTCAGCGCATCGCGTGCGGCATGCGCATCGTTTTCGTTGACGAGATCGAACTGCTCGAATTTCTTGCCGCGCAATTTCCACAGGCGCGCCTTGAACGGCTGATCCGGGTGCGCGCAATCCGCTTCGATCGACCAGTACTCGCGAGCCCTGAACGCTTCGATCTCTTCCTCGCGCTCGACGATCATGCGCAAAGCAGGCGACTGCACGCGGCCGGCAGAAAGACCACGCTGCACCTTGCGCCACAGCACCGGCGAGAGATTGAAGCCGACCAGATAATCGAGCGCGCGCCGCGCCTGCTGCGCGTTGACGAGGTCCATCGAAAGCTTGCGCGGCTGCGCGACCGCTTCCTTGATCGCGCGCGGCGTGATCTCGGAGAACACCACGCGATGCACCGTACGGCCCTCGAGCAGGCCGCGCTGTCTCAGGATCTCGGCGATGTGCCAGGAGATCGCCTCGCCTTCTCGATCAAGGTCGGTGGCGAGATAGAGTGCGTCCGCCTTCGCTGCCGCCTTGGCGATCGCTTCGACGTGCTTCTCGTTCTTTTCGATGACTTCGTAGTTCATCGCGAAGTCGTTGTCGATATCGACCGCGCCTTCCTTGGGCACCAGATCTCGCACGTGCCCGTACGAGGCAAGCACCTGAAAGTCCTTGCCGAGGTACTTGTTGATCGTCTTCGCCTTCGCTGGCGACTCGACGATGAGGAGATTCTTGGCCATTTCCATTCCTGCGCCCGCATCGCGTTGGACAACCGGGGCGGCCGCCTCAAGACAATGCAGAAGAATCGGGGTTCTGAATCGGGTTTTTCGGGAGATGCGTTCAGGGTTCCCTTTTTAAGGAGAAACACACGCTCTGGCGGCGTGTCAAGCCGAAGGACAGGGCGCGTGCCCCATTCGGCGGGTGACCGAGGCACCTTGCGTCATGCGTCAACTCCATGTATTTGATGGATAAATCAACCATGGGTGGTCACTTTCGGAGCCTTCACAATCAATTTGGACCGCAGCGCACATAGAGCCCGCCGCGCTCCGATGCCACTTCGCGTTCGAGTTCGAGCACGAGCAGCATCGAGGAGAGCTCCGGCACGCCGATCCCGGTTCGTTCGGCCAGCGCATCGATGCTCTGTGCTTCGTGTCCGAGTGCGGCCAGCAATGCGAGGTATCCGCTATCGCGCGCGCTCGAGGATGCCGATGCGGCCGAGGGTCCCGCCGATTCGAGCCTCTCGCGCAGATGCATACCGAGGCGCGCGGCGAGGGGTCCGAGTGCGTCGAGGATTTCGTCGGCCGATTCCACCAGCGTCGCACCCTGACGAATCAATCGATGACATCCGCGCGCGAGCGGATTGTGGATCGAGCCCGGGATCGCGAACACTTCACGGCCCTGATCGCCGGCGCAGCGCGCGGTGATGAGCGAGCCCGAGCGCAAGCCCGCTTCCACCACGAGCGTGCCGAGCGCGAGGCCGGCGATGATCCGGTTGCGGCGCGGAAAATTCTCGGGCCGCCCCGGAGTGCCCGGCGGGAATTCGCTGACCAGCGCAGCGCTTTTCGCGATTCGCGCTGCGAGCTCGCGGTGGCGAATCGGAAAGACGAGATCGGGACCGGTGCCGAGCACGGCTATCGTGAGTGCGTCGGCATCGAGTGCACACGTGTGCGCGGCGGCATCGATGCCTTCGGCAAGGCCGCTCGTGATCGAAAGACCCGCCGCACAAAGTGCGCGCGCGAAGTTTCGCGCATTGTCCAGACCACCGTGGCTTGCGTTGCGGCTGCCGACGATCGCTATCTGCGGTTGCCAGAGCGCGCTCGCGTCGCCGACGACGAAAAGTGCCGCAGGCGCTCCCGACACTTCGCGAAGAAGCGGCGGAAAATCGGCGCTAGCCAGCGTGAGCAGAGAGTGCGTGTCCTCTGCGAGCCAATCGAGATCGCTCTCAAGCTGCGCCATGTCCGGCGCCCGCAGTGCATTACGGCCCGCATGGCTATCGCCGCGGAAATCGCCCCGCAAAGAGCCGCTACGCGCCGCTTCGAGCGCGCCGCGAGCGCCGCCGTGGCGATCGATCAGCTCGTGCAGCCGCGCTGTGCCGAGTCCCGGCGCACGCAGGAGAATCAGCCACGCTTCTATTTCGTCGCGATTCGATTCGATGTCCATCGACACCGAGTCTAATGACGCCGAAAACGAATGCGGCGCGATGTTGCCATCGCGCCGCGTAGGAAATTGCCGAACGAATCAGATCACGGCGTGTGATCAGGATCCCACAGGAAATCGCCGAGTTTGACCGGCTTTACCGCATCCATGACCAGGCCGTAGCTGACACGACCGAACGTGCGGAAGATCATCACGTGACCGATGAACTCGGGCGGCAGTACGGTGTGCGCGTCATTCGGATGGAAGAATCTGTCGTTGCTGCCTTCGGGGTAATCGGTCTGGTCGAGGACTTCCTCGCCATCCTGATAGATGCTGAAGGTCTGGCCATTCTCGACGCTGTCTTCGGAGCCGCGCGAAAGAGCGACAACCTGGCGCGGACCGACCGCGCTCATCGCAGCGTCGGCAAAAGCAAGCACGCGCATGTTGTCCGGCATCTTCGCGGGTGCGTGCGGAACGTATTGGTCGTCGTACGGTTTCTCGTCGAGCGGCAGCACGAGGTCGCCCGGACGTACCTCGAAATCCGAGTAGACGATCAGCGCAGAGGATGGATCGCCAACGCGCGTGACCTCGACGGTGCCGAAGTCGAGCATCTCGTAGCCGAGGAAACGCACGTTGCCGCTCAGCGTGAATTCGTTGGGGCCGTGATGCCAGAGCAAGCCCGGACGGCCGTCGAACCAGTCGCTGGTCTGACGATAGACTTCGCGCGGCTGGCCTTCGCCGCGTGGCGGCATGTCGTAGTAGCGCCCGGCGGGGCGCACGATCGCTAGTTTCTGTCCGGGCTGTGCAACGAGACCGCGCACATAGGCAAGCTGGCCTGCCGTGCCACGAAGCTGATTCTCTTCGAGGCCGACCACGTGCGGAGCGTTCTTGTATTCGTCTTCGCTGATCACGCGAGCGTGTTTCAGGAACTGCTTCAGCGCCGAGGTCGGAATCGCCTTGACCGAATCTTCGAGCGAGGTGATGCGCGCATGCGGCCCGATCGACCCTTCGCCGTGGCGCAGGTGACCGCCGGAAAGAACGAGCTCATCACCCGGATAAATAAGATGCGGATTCTTGACTTGCGGGTTGTCCTGCCAGATCTCGGGCCACAGCCACGGCTTCTTGAGGAAGCGGGCGGAAATGTCCCAAAGGGTGTCGCCCTTCCTGACGATATAGCGGTCCGGATGCTGGTCTGCCCACTCGACGGTAGCGGCAAAAACCGTGAGGGTTAAAAGCAGTCCAGCCGAAACCGCAAGTAGTTTTTTAAGCATGGCTGCCAATTCCCTGATTCCCCAATGGCTTGGCGAGTCTATCCGAAACTTTAACGGGAGAAAACGACGGCCATCCCAAAACGGCACAACTCGGGTGCTGTCCGTTTTGGCGACGAGCACGGCGCCCGGGGCGAATATTTCGATCCGGCAGGCGCTGCTCCCGCCATCGGCAAACATCCGGATCCCGATCCCCGCGCGGGCCGTCAATTACTCTAGAATTTCAGTATCTTCCGCATCTTGCGGCCCGGTGTTGCGAACCGCATCTCAAGTCCATGTCCAAGCTTACGATCCTCGAATTCCCCGATAAGCGGCTGCGCACCAGAGCGGCGCCGGTGAAGGTATTCGACGCGGCGCTGAGGCAGCTCGCGGCCGATATGCTGGAAACCATGTACGCCGCCCCGGGGATTGGTCTTGCCGCGACGCAGGTGAATGTCCACCGCCAGCTCCTGGTGCTGGATGTGTCCGAGGAGAACAACCAGCCGATGATCCTGGTCAATCCGCGCATCACCGCGAGCGAGGGCAGCCAAACCTATCAGGAAGGCTGTCTTTCGGTGCCGGGCATCTTCGCGGATGTCGAGCGCGCCGACCGCATTCATGTCCAGGCGCAGGACATCGACGGCAATCCGCTGTCATTCGATGCCGACGGACTTCTCGCCGTGTGCATCCAGCACGAAATGGATCATCTGATCGGCAAGCTCTTCGTCGACTATCTTTCGCCGCTGAAGCGCGAACTCGTGCGCAAAAAGCTCGAGAAGCAGCGCCGTCACGGCGCAGAACCCGCGACGGCCGTCGCCCTTTAGCACGCCGCATCGCCAGCCGATGGAATCGCGACTGCGCCTGGTGTTCGCGGGAACGCCGGACTTCGCGCTGCCGTGCCTGGAGACGTGCCTACGCGCGCGGGTCGATGTCGTTGCCGTCTACACGCAGCCCGATCGCCCGGCCGGTCGCGGCCGCAAACTGCTCGCGAGCCCCATCAAGCAGCGGGCGCTCGCACGCGGCGTCGCGATCGAACAGCCCGAAACACTCAAGGATCCGCAAGCGCAACGGCGTCTCGCCGACTACGCACCCGATCTCGTCGTCGTCGTCGCTTACGGATTGATTCTTCCGCGACGCGTGCTCGCCGTACCGCGCCTCGGTTGCTGGAACTTGCACGCCTCTTTGCTGCCGCGTTGGCGCGGCGCCGCGCCGATCCAGCGCGCGATTCTTGCCGGCGATACCGAATCCGGTGTCGATCTGATGCGCATGGAAGCGGGACTGGATACCGGCCCGATTCTCATCGAGCGCCGCACTCCGATCGCCGATGACGAAACCGGCGGCTCGCTGCACGATCGTCTCGCCGCCCTCGGCGCCGATGCGCTCGAAGAAGGTCTCGCGCAGATTGCGCGCGGCGAAATTCTCGCCGCTCGACCGCAGCCCGATGTCGGCGTCGTCTACGCGCACAAGATCGAAAAGGACGAAGCGCGACTCGACTGGAACGAGTCCGCCATCGCACTCGAACGCAAGGTTCGCGCGTTCGATCCGTGGCCGGTTGCGGAAGCCGAAATTGCGGGCGAACGATTGCGTATCTGGTCCGCGCAAGCAATCGAACACAGCGCGGACGCCGCGCCGGGCACGATCTTCGGTAACGGTCGCGAGACGCTCGATATTGCTTGCGGCAGCGGCATCCTGCGCATTCTCGAAGTGCAGCGCGCGGGCGGGCGCAGGATCAGCGTGCGCGACTGGCACAACGCGCGACGCGAGCCCGGAGCGGCGCGGTGAGTGCGGGCGCCGCGCTGCGCGCCGACGCTGCGCGCGCGCTAGTGCGCATCGTGTTCGATGGCGCTTCGCTGCGCGCGACGCTCGCCCAAGCCACGCCCGGTATCGCCGATTCGCGCGATCGCGCCTTGTTTTCCGCGACATTGTTCGAGGCGACACGCTGGTGGCTGCGTCTGGACGCTGCGATCGCCGAGCTCCTGGAAAAACCGCTGCCGCCGAAAGCCAGCGACGTGCGCGCGCTGCTCGCCATTGGCTGTGCGCAGATCAGCGCGCTGGAAATGCCGGCCTACGCAGTCGTCGCCTCGTGCGTCGACGCGACGCGCGAGCTTGGCCAGCCGCGCTACAGCGGTCTCGTCAACGCATTGCTGCGCCGCTTCGTGCGCGAACGAGCGGTAATCGACGCGCGCGTCGACGCCGACGAAGTCTCGCGCACGGCGCATCCGCGCTGGTTCATCGACGCGTTGCGTCGCGACTGGCCGGACGACGCCGATGCGATCCTCGCCGCGAACAACTTCGAAGCGCCCTTGACGCTGCGCGTGAATCGTCGACGCGGCGAAAGATCCGCGCTTCTCGAGCGCTTCCTCGCCGAAGGGATCGCGGCGGCGGCGCACGCGGACGTTGCGGAAGCGATCGTGCTCGAGCGGAGCACCGACGTGACGCGTCTTCCGGGTTACGCGGAAGGCCTCTTCTCGGTGCAGGACGGCGCCGCACAGCGCGTCGCCGATGTGCTCGATCTCGCCGATGGACAGCGCGTTCTCGACGCCTGCGCCGCGCCCGGTGGCAAGGCTGCACATATGCTGGAGCGCGCCGAGCTCGATCTCGTCGCGCTCGATCTCGACGAGACCCGCGTGGCACGCATTCGCGAAAATCTGAAACGGCTCGGATTGCAGGCGAATACGCTGTCCGGCGATGCAATGCACCGCGAAACCTGGTGGGATGGCCGGCCTTTCGATCGCATCCTCATCGACGCGCCGTGCTCGGCGACCGGCATCGTTCGACGCCAGCCCGACATCAAGCTGCACCGGCGCGCCGGCGACATTGCCGGGTTCGCGGCGACGCAACTTGGCCTTCTCGGCGCGCTCTGGCCTTTGCTCGCGCCGGGCGGACGACTAGTCTATGCAACCTGCTCGGTGTTGCGCGCAGAGAACGACGCGGTGATCGGCACCTTCCGCGCCGCGCTTGCCGACGTTCGCATCGTGCCGGTGCCGGCCGGATTTGGCCGAACGGCGGGGGACGGTCGGCAGAATCTGCCGGGCGTCGGAGGCATGGACGGGTTCTACTATGCGATCCTCGAAAAGCCTCGTTAGCGCGGTCGGTCTCGTCGTCTGCGCGCTCGTCGGTTGCGGCGCGCTCGCGCAGCCGGGCACGCTCGCGATCCGAAGCGTGCGACTCGCCGGCACGAGCGACGCGCCGATGCTCGAGCTCGGCCTCGACTGTCGGCTCAGCGGACCGATGCAGGATGCGCTCGATCACGGCATTCCGTTGACGCTCAAAGTGCGCGTCGACGCCGGGCGATGGCGATTTCTGCCGTCGTCGGCGCGATCCGAACAGCGCATCGAGCTTCGCTATTTTCCGTTGTCGCGCCGCTACCAGATGCGCGACCTCGACGCGCCGGCGGACGTGCGCAGTTTCGCGACGCCGGGTTATCTGCTCGCTGGCCTCAATTCGCTGCGCTTGCCCCTGCCGGCGGCATTCGCGACGCTGCCGCGCGACGCGTCCGCTCACGTCCAAGCCGGTCTCGAAACGGCAGTGCTGCCCGGTGCATTGCGCTTGCCGGCGCTGTTCGAGCCGGCCTGGCAGCTCTCCGCCACGGAGTACACATGGCAACCCGCGGCTGGCTGAAATTCGCGCTGCGCCGCGCGTTTCCGGCGCTGGCCGCGCTGGCGCTGCTGCTCGCATCGCTCAAGCTCGCCGAAGACGCCGCCGGCGGCGGCGGTGTGGGTTTGTATTACCGCTGGATTCTGGGCGCGGCGGCGACGGCGCTCGCACTCCTTGCGCTTGCGATCGCGCAACGTCTGTGGCGCTTGCGCGTGGATCTCGAACGCGGCACGCCCGGTGCGCGACTCGGCCGGCGATTGCTGGTGATGCTCGTGCTGCTGGCGGTGCCGCCGGTTGTCGTCGTGTACGGATTCGCGTTGCGATTCCTCGACGCGACGATCGACAACTGGTTCAACGTCAAGCTCGAGCAGGCACTCGACAATGCGCTGGAGGTTGGCCGCATCGTCATCGACGAACGGTTGCGCATCGCCGAGCAAGCCAGCGATGGCGTCGGCGCGCGCCTTCAAGGCGCATCGGCGGGCGAGCTTCAGGGAATACTCGATACGGAAATCGATGCGCTCGGCGCAACGCAGCTCACCGTATTCGGCGAGGACGGCCGCGTCGTCGCGACAGCAAGCTCGGATCCGCGCTACCTCGATCCGCCGTTGCCGGACGCGACGCTGCAGATGCGCGTCGAAAGCGATGGACGCTACGCGGCCGCCGAGCCGATCGGCGAACTGCTCATGCTGCGCATCGCGATACCCGTCGCAAGCGACGTGCCTCGCAGCAAGCGTCTCCTGCAGGGTTTGTTTCCGCTGCCGACTCGACTGCAGACACTAACGCGCGGCATCGAGAACGCGAATTTCGATTTCCAGCGACTCAAGTTCCTGCGCGGATCGTTGAAGCTCACCTTCGCATTGATCCTTACATTCGCTTTGCTGTTGTCTGCGTTGATGGTCACGCTCGCTGCGTTCGGCGTCGCGCGCCGTCTTGTCGCGCCGGTCGGACGACTGATCGCGGCGACGCGCGCGGTCGGCGCCGGCCGTTACGACACGCCGCTGCCGATAGCGAGCAACGACGAGCTGGGTTTCCTGGTCAATTCGTTCGGGCAGATGACGCGCGAAATCGAATTCGCCAGCGCGCGCGTTCAGAAGAGCGCGCAGGAAACCGAACGCCAGCGCGCCTGGCTCGTCGCGCTGCTCGAGCGTTTGTCCGCCGGCGTGCTTGGCTTCGATCAGGACGGGCGTTTGCGTATCGCCAATCGCGCGGCCGAAGGGATTCTGGGCGTCAGCGCCGCGCACTATCTCGGTCAGTCGCTCGCCGAGCTCGAACGCGATCAGCCGCAACTCGCGACGTTCACTGAACCGCTCGCGCGGCACCTCCGCAGCGGACTTCGCGAATGGCGCGAGGAACTCGTCGTCGACACCGCGGGTGGACGCCGCATATTGATGCTGCGCGGCACGGCGTTGCCGGATGAAGCGGGTTACGTCGCCGTGTTCGACGATCTGACCGTGCTGAACCGCGCGCAGCGCGACGCGGCCTGGGGCGAAGTCGCGCGCCGGCTCGCGCACGAGGTGAGGAATCCGCTGACACCGATCCAGCTCGCCGCCGAGCGTTTGCGCCGACGTTTTCTCGGTCGTCTTTCGGCGGAGGAAGGCGAGCTGATCGATCGCGCGACGCACACGATCGTGAGCCAGGTCGAAGCGCTGAAGACGATGGTCAACGCGTTCGGCGACTACGCGCGGCCGCAACCGGCAGCGCTGCGTCCGATCGCGCTCAACGCATTGCTCGATGACGTGCTCGATCTTTACGAGAACGATCAGCGCATCGGTCTGAGCCGCGATCTCGCAGCGGGCGAGCCGCTGGTGCGTGCCGACGCGGTGCGCTTGCGCCAGGCGCTGCACAATCTCATCAAGAATGCACTCGAGGCGATCGGCGACGCGCGCAAGCCGCAGATCGCCGTGACGACGCGCATCGTGCGCGACGACGATCAGGACTGGGTCGAGCTCGGCGTTGCCGACAACGGCCCGGGATTGCCGCTCGGTTTTGGCGAGCGCTGGTTCGAGCCGTATACGACGAGCAAGAACAAAGGCACGGGTCTTGGTCTCGCGGTGGTCAAGAAAATTGCCGAAGAACACGGCGGCAGCATTCGCGCCGAAAATCGTGCGCAGGGCGGCGCGGTGTTCACGTTGCGGCTGCCGATCGATGCGCTGCCTGATGCGGCGACGCCTGCGAGTGTGGCGGTGCGCTGATCTCGGGCTGTGATTCAGAACTGCGATCGCGTCACGCGCGCTTGTCCTCGGCCAGCTGGCGGATGGCCGTCGCGAGACGCTCGCGAAATGCGCGATCGTTTTGTTCCCACCAAGCACGCGCGGCTTCGCTCATCGTGCGCCGGTGGTTTGCATCAAGCGCCAGCATGCGTTCGACAGCGGCTTCGAGCGCGGTATCGTCGACGAAATACGTGGTCGCGAGTTGCTGCTTGCCGGTCCGCGCATACGCAACGAGCACGCCTCGCTCGTTGCTGACCATTTCGTTCATCGGCGGCGCGTCAGTGGCGAGCGTGATCGCCCCGGTGCTCATGCCTTCGACGAGGTGATGACCGAAACCTTCGGTTTCCGAAGGACACAGATGAAACAGGTTGCGGTTCTGCAGCGCGCGCAACTCGGTGTCGTCGATGTAGTTGTTGATCAGGCGCACATTCGCGGGCAGGGTCGATGGAAGCCGCAGCGGCTTGCGCTGGATTGCGGTCAGTGTTGGCCACGACGGTTTTTTCAGCCATAGATCGATGATCGGCTGTGTGCCCTTGTTGCTGCTGCGTCCGCCGAGATGAAAGAAGGTCGGCTCGCGTGGGACGTCGGGCAGTCTCCGGTCGATGCTGGTGAAGCCGACGAAATCGGTGCGGCATCCGAGCGCCTCGAAAAGCGGCACCGCGTGGCGCGTCTTTGCAAAGACGCGATCGATCCGGCTGAGGTTCGGTGCCCAGGCCGGATCGAACCATTCCGGATGCGGCAGCAGCACGTTGCGTCGCGCCAGCGGCAGATATTTCGGACGCAGGCGTTCGTCCATCAAGTTGACGTCGAAGCGATCGCCGCCGCGTCGACGCAAGGCGCGCAGCGCGAGTTTTGCGCGGAGCGCAATGAGCTGCATCTGGCGGCGCGGGCCGCCCCGACCGATCGCGCTGATCGTGAGATCGAATCCGGCATCGACAATCGCGCCGCGCAGGATTTCGAGATCGCGCGAGAGCCCGGCGCCGTTGTCGCGCGCGACGAGATGAACGCGGATCATCGGGCGAATGGCGAAGTCGGTTTCAACGAAATCTCCGGCGGCGATGGGAATCTTACGACGGACATGCGTGTGCAAACGCGGTCATGCGCTCGCACGGCGCAGATCCGCCGGCGGATTCGCGAATTCGCCGAGATGCGCATCGATGCCGCGCTCACAATGCACCGCATGTGTTCGCATCGTCTCGGCAAGAATGCGATTGTTCGGCAACGTCATGTCGTTCGGATCTTCGGGCGCGCGCGAGTCGTGGTAGAGGTGAATCGCAAGTCCAGCGAACTTGA
>DASYJJ010000139.1:0-7311 GCA_035996605.1 Rhodanobacteraceae bacterium | reverse complement strand
CACGAAATCCCAGAGCGGTGTCGTCACGCCGAAGTTGCTGCCGGGGTGCCGATGATGGATGTGATGCGAGGCCGCCCAGCGGCGCATGAAAGCGTTCCGGAAGCGCATGTGATGGATCACGGTATGGCTCACTCCGTAAGCGGCATATCCGCCGGCGAATCCGCCCGCGAACAACAGCGCGATCTCTCGCGGAATCGCAAGCGCGAGCGACTCCGCCGCAGCGAAGATGCCGAGCGGCACCAGGAAAAAAGGCAGCGAGTCGTAGCCGGCCGGCTCTTCGTGATGCCGATGATGGCCTTGCTCGAAGAGCGCGGTCGAGCCGTGAAACATCCACCGGTGAAAGCAGTATTCGACGAACGAAAAAACGAGCGCACCTGCCAAGACAATGTATAGAGCTGGAAGAGTACGCAATTCGGGCGAACGAAAAGCGGTCCACAGCAGGAAGGCACTGATGCCCACGTCGCCAACGAGGCCAAGCGTGCCGTTGATCCTTGTCGAGCACAAACGATCCAGTGCCTCGCGCCAGGTACCGGCCGATCGGACGGGCGACGCACCCGGATCGTCCATGGCGCTTCCCCGGGCAACCGCACACGCCGACGAAGACGTTCCGTCGCTGCCCATTTCCACCGATTCCTTTTCGCCAAGATCGAGATTCATCGCCTCAAGGTCCAAACGCACATGCGGTGCGAGGATAGACGAGTACTCCGTGCTCAGGAAGGCCAATCCGTCTCGACTCGCGGCGGCGAGCACTGTATGCGGGCAAGGACAGCGGCAATGCGGCTCAAACGTGAAGACAACCTTTCATCCACGGATGTGTGCGCTTGAGCCGCGACCGGATTGGCGACTGGATGGCTGGGCGATGTGATCGGTTTTCTTTCCCGCTACTTCTGCCCGCGATTTGGGAAAGATTCCTTCGTTGGCGAGAGGCCAACCTTCGACTTTTACGGAGACGATGGATCGCGTGCGCAGAACGTCGGCGACTGCAATCGCCCGATGCGCATCATTGGCCCCATCGAGGTAGAGAGTCGGCTGCGACGCACGCATGCGTGTCCGCATGCCGATTACTTGGTCATTTGAACCAGGCGCCCATTCAGCGATTGCGTTGGACGTGCATTCATCGGATAGATGCGACCGAACTTGGAAATTTCGCCGTCGGCGATCTTGAGAGGATCCTTCAGCACGAGCCACGTGACGTCCTCGCTGCAAGGCGGAGTCGTCAACGAGCCTTGGAATGTGTAGTAGCCATGGTTTTTCGGCAGAAGCGCGTCGGCATCGACGGTCGTGTTCGCAACGACAACTTCCTTCTGCTTCTCCTTTGGCAGGTTTTTCCAGATCGAATCGATGGTGGCATTGCTGCCGCCGCCGTCCAGGAGCACGGCGACGACGGCCAGTTTGCCTTCCGCATTCTTGTGCACCAGGTGGGCCACCATTGCGTGCGGCTTCCCATCGATCTTCTCTTCGCTCGGCTTGTGGAAGTGGAATTGAACGAGGTCGTAGCGCGCACCGCCGATGTCGATCCAGCTACCCGGCGCGTAGTTCACCTGAATCGTGTGTCCGTTGTCGATGATCGCAAGAGGCGCCTGCTGATAGTGGAATGCGATGGGCGGCAGATCCGCCGCCTTCGCTTCGCGAATGTCTATGGGCGACTGATGCGTGCCGAGTCCGCACGTCGCAAATTCGGGACCAAGCGCACTCCATTCGGCAGGTCCGCCATGCTGACCGTAAGTCCAATGCGGACTCGCCGCGGCGGCAAGAGCGCTGCTGGCACATACCGCGAACGCCAACGAAAGGGATTTCTTCATGGAATTCATGTCACGTCTCCTCGTCGCCGATGCGTGCCGTGCGTGAATCCGGCACGACAGCGACGGATGATCCTCTCGAACGCGATTGAACTGGACAGTAAATCTACGTAGCGCGGCGCGACGTTGCATGACGCCGACGAGACTCCAACGGGAGCCGCGAAAACGCCCCTAGACCGCAAAGCACACGCGGCCGCGTCGTGCATGAAACGGCACGATGACAAGAAAACCGTGCTGTCGTTCGCGGCGATCACCGACGAACCGCCTCCTGAAGTGGCCGCAGCCGGTCACGATCGCTGCATCATCCCGATCAAACCGGAGAACGTCGACGCTTGGCTCGATCCGAAGCAGGGTGATTTGTCGGTTATGTACGCGATCCTCGATGATCGCGAGCGGCCATACTATGAGCACCGGCTGGCGGCGTAGCGGACTCCCGGCAACCCCGGCGGAGACAGGAACGACGAGTGACAAATTTAGACTCGCATGGCCCCGACCAAACGCTCGACGGCCTCGCCTACATATGCCGCATACCTCGCTTGTTCCGCAGCGGAAAAGAATCGGCCCATACGCTGATTCAGCAGAGGCCTGAGGAAATGGCGGTCGATGCCGTCGCCGCGATCCTGGATGCCGATCCGCAGTTGGTCGAGGAATGGCAACGTTGGTCGGATGACAAGCGACGACTTCTGGTTGGTTCTTGGCGTATGAAAGAGGCTCTCATGTGATAGGGCACTTGCCGGATGGTCATCGGCTTGTCTTTGCGGACGCTGTCTCGGCGTGTGCAGACTTCATCGTGAAAGAAGTCCGAGACATCTGGAATACGCCAGAGTGAGAGCCACTCGATTCGCGGTCTTGACTAGGTGATCGCATGACACTAGATGAGCTACTCCATGCGGCCGCAACCGGACCGGTAAAGGGCGCATGCTTCCGGCGGTTGCGCTAAAGTATCCTGTCGTCGCTGCTGGGGAACGCCATGGGCTGCGCGAATACCGTCACGCTGGGCCTTCTCGCCACGACGCTTCTTGGCACTGCGGCTATCGCGTATGCGCAGGACATCGAAGTCAGCACGCCGCAGGGCAGCGTCGCAGTCGAGCCCGGATACTCAGTCGATGTTCCCATCGTCGTCACGAATCACGGCGCGGCGTCTTCCGAGCTGGAACTCCTTCTGCCGCCTACGCCCGGCGACTACACCTTCGAGCAGCTCTCCCAGCCCGATTGCGGTCCGATCGTGCCCGCTCCCGATGGCTGGACCGAATTCTCGATCGCTCCGATCGCGGCCGGCGGCAGCCGTACCTGTACGATCCGCGTCGATCGCGGCGCGGCAGAGATCAACAACGGATTCGCCGCCTGGATCCTTTCCGGGTACGACACCACCGTCCAGTTCGCGCTCGGTACGTTCGTCGACATCAGCTACAGCGGCGAGAGGGTGGCCTCGTCGGTCGACGCCGACGGCACTATCCATGCGACGTTTCGTCTGCAGACGACCAACGACAGCGCGATCGACGTCGCCGACGTTTTGATCGCCCTCGGACCCGAGTGCGGTGGTTGGTCGATTGCCGTCGACACGGATTTCCCCGGTGGCTGCGAGGCCACGAATATTGGCTGTCCTTTCGGCGGCTCGGGGCCTGGCGCGCTAATGCCCGTGCTGGAACCGGGAATGACGGCGTCGTGTCTCGTGAGCTATACCGCGCCCCCGAATGTTGATCTCGACGTGGAGACTTTTTTGTCGGCGGGTTTGATGAACGCGGCGACGGGCGGTTACATCGGCGACGACAACGACAGCAATAACGTCGCGGTGCTGAACCTGCGGCCAAGTGGCGCACTCTCGCCGGAATCGACGCCGGCCCTGTCATGGTGGGCGATGTTCGCGTTGATCCTCGCGCTGACGGCAATCACGGCCGGATTCCGCCGTACGGCGCGGCGCTGATTGGGGCGCATGCTCAAGAACGCACCCGAAGAGGTTCGCGAACCCGCACGCTTGACGCGCGCAACGGCACCGGCAAGGTCGAGCTACGAACGCGCGTGGAGTCGAACGATACGGAGCTGGTGCTTGGGGTTTGCGGGAAATTGGCGTTAGGCAATTTGGTGGGCCCACCAGGACTCGAACCTGGAACCAAGGGATTCGCGGTTTCCGATCGTTTCCGACCGGCGCGGACTATCTCTTCACCCGCAACTCGAAACGAGCTGGTGGGGTGCGGGACGCTCGAGCCTGTGATCAAGGGCGCTGAAGCCCTCAGGTAGTCTCTGCACCTTCCGGCGGTGTACCGCCGGCTTGGCTCAGGGTTGCCACCGGCCGTGCCGCTGAGGTTTCCCTGAATTCGTCCCGATCCCGTCCGCATCTTTCGATGCGGCGGCACCTTGTCGATGAGTCCCCTGCTCTAACCAATTGAGCTATAGGCCCCCGCTTCAATTAGAGCACGAGGTAGCGCGCAGCGCGACGGTCGCCGCAGACGGCCTCGACGGAAGCCCCGCTCGGCAATTCGCCGTGTGGCGCTTATCTATCCCGTCCCATCCGTTTCGAGGGCAGCGACGCCTGCTGACACCATGTCGTCAGCATCACGGCGATACGCTGCGTCCCCTTTCAACGCAAGGAGCGTCGCCATGAATACCGAAACCGTTGCCAAACGTCTCGTCGAGTTGTGCCGCCAGGGCAAATACGACGAGGTGCAGAACGAGCTCTATGCCAAGGACGCCGTCAGCATCGAAATGGAAGGCTCGCAAGGCATCGGCAACGCGAAAGGCATCGAAGCAATTCGCGAGAAAGGCCGTCAGTTCAACGCGGGCATCGAGCAGATGCACGGCGGCAGCGTCGGCGATCCCATCGTTGTCGGAAACTGGTTTTCGCTGGTGATGACGATGGACGCGACAATGAAGGGCCGCGGCCGCGTGAACATGCAGGAGATCTGCGTCTATCAGGTGCGCGATGGCAAGATCGTGCGCGAGCAGTTTTTTTACGACCTAGGCTGATCTCGCCGCGTCGTCGGCGGCTGTCGCGTCAAAGCCGCTGCGAAGCGCGGCGTGACCACCAAGAAGAAAATCTCCGGCGATGCGCGCGAACCGCGGCGCATCGCCGGATTCAAAGTCCGCTCGAGTTCAGCGGTTTGCGGTGAGACGCGACGGTGCGCAGCTCACGTCTTCGACGGTGACCTGCACGAGATCGGTCGTGTGCTTGCCTTCGCTCGTGTCGAAATAATGGCGATCGACGGCGATCGAATGGTTGGCGCCGTTCGGAATGTCGTAGCTCAGGAGCTTCGTGTCGGCCGACTGTTTGCCGTCGTCGGTCTTCCATTCCGCCTTGTAACGGATGACGCCGGCGCAGCCACTTTGATGGCACGTTTCGCCCGATACGCCGAACGCGATGCGGAACTCATCCTTGTCCATGCGGATGATGACGGGATCCTTCGTCACCTCGACCGCGCAGGTCGCGGCGGGAGTTGCGGCGAAGACGTCGCCGACCGAAAGCGCGAGCACGAGTCCTGCGGTTAACGTTTTCATCCTTAGTCTCCTTCAAGTTCCGGATACTGAAAAAATCGCCTTTCGGCGAGGATTTCGTACGGCCCATGGTGCATCGCAACATCTGCATAGGACCATCTTTAATATGCTGTATCAATAAGCTGGGCATAGCAGATGGGGCCGCGAGACCCGTTTGACACTGCACTGCGACAATTCGCCCCTATTGCCGCCCTCGGCAGGCTGGCGGGAGGCACGGACGAAACGCGCGCAAAAAAAAGGGTGGGCTTTCGCCCACCCTTCTTGTGCGATGACTGCCGGGCTTATTCGAGATCGAGGAACGAGCGCAGCTGCTCCGAGCGACTCGGATGACGCAGCTTGCGCAGCGCCTTCGCTTCGATCTGGCGGATGCGTTCGCGCGTGACGTCGAACTGCTTTCCGACTTCTTCGAGCGTGTGATCGGTGTTCATGTCGATACCAAAACGCATGCGCAGCACTTTCGCTTCGCGCGGCGTGAGGCCAGCGAGAACATCGCGCACGGTTTCCATCAGACCGATGTTCGTCGAGGATTCGACCGGCGACACGATCGCCGCATCCTCGATGAAATCGCCGAGGTGTGAATCCTCGTCGTCGCCGATCGGCGTCTCCATCGAAATGGGCTCTTTGGCGATCTTGAGCACCTTGCGGATCTTGTCCTCGGGCATTTCCATCTTGATCGCGAGCTCATCGGGCGTCGGCTCGCGACCCATTTCCTGCAGCATCTGGCGGCTGATGCGATTCAACTTGTTGATCGTCTCGATCATGTGCACGGGAATGCGGATCGTGCGCGCCTGGTCGGCGATCGAACGCGTGATCGCCTGGCGGATCCACCAGGTCGCATAGGTCGAGAACTTGTAGCCGCGGCGGTATTCGAACTTGTCGACGGCCTTCATCAAGCCGATGTTGCCTTCCTGGATCAGATCAAGGAACTGCAAACCGCGATTCGTATACTTCTTCGCAATCGAGATGACCAGGCGAAGGTTGGCCTCGACCATCTCCTTCTTCGCGCGGCGTGCTTTCGCTTCGCCGATCGACATCGCGCGGTTGATTTCCTTGATGTCGCCGACGGCGAGGAACAGCGCCTTCTCGATCGAGATCAGGCGTTCTTGCTCGTTGATGATCTGTTCGCGATGCGACTTGATGCTCGGCGACCACTTCTGGCGCTTGCGGCCGAGTTCGTCCGCCCACGCGGTATTCGTCTCGTTGGCCGGGAAGAGCTTCAGGAAATCCTTGCGCGGCATGCGGCCGTGCTTGATGCAGACTTCCATGATCATCCGCTCGTGATGACGGATCGTATTCACGACTTCGCGCAGCTTGCGCACGAAACCGTCGATCATGATCGCCGGCAGCTTGAGCTTCAAAAACGCCTCGGCCATCTGGTCGCGGAGTCTCTGCGCCTTGCGATCGGTCAGGCCGTGCTTTTCGGCGGACTTCTGGAATTTCGCATAAAGACTGCGCAGCTCTTCCATGCGGCGCGAGACTTCCTCAGGATCGGGACCGGTCTCGCCGGGGCCCGCTTCCTCTTCGCCTTCGGCTTTTTCTTCTTCTTCGTCGTCGGCTGCGGCCGCGGCTTCGGTGATCGGCTCGGGAATGGCGATGACCGGAGGCTCGACGTCGGCAAAGCCGGCGAGCACTTCCGAAAGGCGCTTCTTGCCTTCCTTGTGCTGATCGTATTCCTCGATCAGAAGCTGGATCGACCACGGAAAGCTCGCCAGCGCGGACTGAACCTGGTTGAGACCTTCCTCGATGCGCTTGGCGATCGCGATTTCGCCTTCGCGCGTGAGCAGCTCGACGGTGCCCATTTCGCGCATGTACATGCGCACGGGATCGGTCGTGCGGCCGACTTCGGCGTCGACGGCCGAGAGAACGGCGACGGCTTCTTCGGTCGCGGTGTCGTCATCGGCGGCGACCGGTGTTTCCGGCATGATCGCTTCGGTATCGGGCGCAACTTCGTGCACCTCGATACCCATGTCGTTGATCATGCCGATGATGTCTTCGATCTGCTCCGGATCGACGATGTCGTCGG
>DASYJJ010000138.1:0-14062 GCA_035996605.1 Rhodanobacteraceae bacterium | reverse complement strand
ACGGAATTGTCATGCGTTGACCAAGCGCAAGCCGCTAGGTCAGCGGGAATATCACCCAGCGCCGCGCCGTGATCGCCACGTATTGCCCGGCCGCGTATGGGTGCTCGGCAAAGCGGCCGCGTTCGTAAATGGCAACCAACGGCGCAGGAATCGCCGGATGGCGCGCTTCGATGCGCATCGTCGCGCCGAGATCGCGCACGGTTTCGATGCGCGCGGGCTCATCGGCGCCATCCGGGGAACGCAGTTCGAGATCGTGCGGGCGCACGAACGCGACCGCGCGCGCATCATCGATGCCGGTCCAGCGCCGATGCAGCGCGACCGGCACTTCGTTGACCTCGCCGAGAAACCGGCACACGAACGGACTTGCCGGCTGCGTGTACAGCGTCTGCGGATCGGCAAGCTGCTCGATGCGACCCTGATTCATGACGGCGATACGATCGGCGAGCTCGAAGGCTTCTTCCTGGTCGTGCGTGACGAACACGCTGGTGACATGGATGCGGTCGTGTAGCCCGCGCAGCCAGCGGCGCAGATCGCCGCGCACGCGCGCGTCGAGCGCGCCGAACGGCTCGTCGAGCAGCAGGATTTCCGGTTCGACCGCAAGCGCACGCGCCAGCGCGACGCGCTGACGCTGCCCGCCGGATAGCTGAGCCGGATAGCGCTGCGCGAGCTCGCCGAGTTGTACGAGTTCCAGCAGCTCGCTGACGCGTCGTTTGAGCTCAGCGCGCCGCGGTCGCCGCCACCAGCGGCGCACGCGAAGGCCGAACGCGACGTTTTCAAAAACGGTCAGGTGATTGAACAGTGCGTAATGCTGGAACACGAACCCGACGTGGCGTTTGCGCGCGCTGACCTGCGTGACGTCGCGCCCTTCGAAGCGCACATGGCCGCTGTCGGGAAATTCGAGGCCCGCGATCACGCGCAAGAGCGTTGTCTTGCCGCATCCCGACGGACCGAGCAGTGCGAGCAGCTCGCCCGATTCGATCGACAGATCGACGCCATCGAGCGCGACCGCATCCGAATAGCGAAAGCCAATTCCGGCAAGCTCGATGCTCATGCAACCTCGCTTTCCGGAACACCGCGGCGCATGCGCCAACCTACGAGCTGTTTCAGCACGAGCGTTGCCAGAGCGAGCAAAGCGAGCAGCGATGCGACTGCGAACGCGGCCGTGCGGTTGTATTCGTTGTAGAGGATCTCGACGTGCAGCGGCATCGTGTTGGTCACGCCACGGATGTGTCCCGAGACGACCGACACCGCGCCGAATTCGCCGATTGCGCGCGCGTTGCACAGGATCACGCCGTAGACGAGTCCCCAGCCGATCTTCGGCAGCACCACGCGCCAGAACATCGACCAGCCGCCGGCGCCGAGCGTGAGCGCAGCCTGCTCCTGCTCGCTGCCTTGCGCCTGCATCAGCGGAATCAATTCACGTGCGACGAACGGGAACGTGACGAACGTCGTCGCCAGCACGATACCGGGCACCGCAAAGATGATCTTCATGTCGTGCGCCGCGAGCCATGGTCCGAGCCAGCCTTGCGCGCCGAACAGGAGCACGTAGATCAGGCCCGCGATCACGGGCGATACGGCAAACGGAAGATCGATCAGACTCACCAGCAGATTCTTGCCGCGAAACGTGAAGCGCGTGATGAGCCATGCGGCAGCGACACCGAACACGGTGTTCGCCGGCACCGAGATTGCGGTGACGAGCAAAGTGAGGCGAATCGCCGCACGCGCGTCGTCGTCTACGAGACTCGCAACATACACACCGAAACCCTTGGCGATTGCGTAGCTGAATACTGCGATCAGCGGCAGCACGAGGAACAGCGTGACGAACAACAGCGCTATGGTGAGCAGCGTCGCGCGCAGCCATGCAGGATCGCGAAGCGCATTCGAGGGCCTGCGCGCGATGCTCATCGCGCCTCCGCCGAACGCCGGCGCACGGTCCAGAGCTGCACCAGGTTGATCGCGAACAGCGCGGCGAACGAGGCGACTAGGAGCACCACTGCGATGGCGGTTGCGCCCGCGTAGTCGAACGCATCGAGCTTCGCGACGATGAGCAGCGGCGCGATCTCGGAAACCATCGGCACATTGCCGGCGATGAAGATCACCGAACCGTATTCGCCGAGCGCGCGCGCGAATGCGAGTGCGAATCCGGTCAGGATCGCCGGCCACAACGTCGGCAGAATCACGCGCCGGAGCGTGGTCAGGCGCGTGGCGCCGAGCGTCGCCGCCGCTTCTTCGATGTCGGGTTCGAGTTGCTCGAGCACCGGCTGCACGCTGCGCACCAGAAACGGAAGGCTGACGAACGTCAGCGCTACGGTGATTCCCGCCGGCGTGTACGCAACCTTGTAACCGGCGGCTTCGATCCAGCGGCCAAGCCAGCCGTTCGATGCGTAGAGCGCGGTCAGCGTGATGCCCGCGACGGCAGTCGGCAGCGCGAACGGGAGATCGACGAGCGCATCGATCCATTTCCGTCCCGGGAAGCGATAACGCACGAGCACCCACGCCAGCAGCGGACCCAGCACGAGGTTGATCGCGCCGGCGAGCGCGGCACATCCGAACGTGACGCGATAAGCCGCGAGCGCACGTGGGCCGCTGACGGCGTGCCAGAACTGCATGGGTCCGATCGTCGCCGATTTCAGCGCGAGCGCTGCCAGCGGGATCAGCACGATCAGCGCAAGGTACGAAAGGCTGAGTCCGAGCGTCAGGCCGAAGCCGGGCAGCGCGTGGCGGCGCCGTAGGCGCATGCGAAATCCTCGTTTGACCGGAGCCTAACGGCCCGGCGCGTAGATCTGGTCGAACGTGCCGCCGTCGGCGAAATGGGTCGCCTGTGCCTTCTGCCAGCCGCCGAAGCGTTCGTCAACCGTGAACAACGGCAGTGCCGGAAATTTCGCCGCGTATTTGGTCGCGATCGTCGCATCGCGCGGTCGATAGCCGTTGCGCGCGGCAATTTCCTGGCCTTCGGGCGAATACAGATAGCGCAGGTACGCTTCCGCAACTTTTCGCGTGCCGCGCTTGTCGACGACTTTGTCGACGACGCTGACAGGCGGCTCGGCGAGGATGCTTTCCGAAGGCGCGATGATTTCGAATCCGCCGCCACCGGCTTCGCCGAGCGCGAGCAGTGCTTCGTTTTCCCACGCCAGCAGCACATCGCCCTGGCCGCGCTCGACGAACGTGGTGGTCGATCCGCGAGCGCCGGTGTCGAGCACGATCACGTTCTTGTACAGCTTGGCGACAAAATCTTTCGCGGCAGCATCGCCGCCGAGCTTCTTCGCAGCGAAACCCCACGCGGCGAGATAGTTCCAGCGCGCGCCACCGCTCGTCTTCGGATTCGGAGTGATCACGCCGATGCCGGGTTTGACCAGATCGTCCCAATCCTTGATGTGTTTTGGATTGCCCTTGCGCACCAGGAACACGATCGTCGACGTGTACGGAGCGCTGTTGTCCGGCAGCCGTTTCTGCCAATCCGCCGGCACCAGGCCACCGTGCGCATTCAACGCATCGATGTCGTAGGCCAGCGCAAGCGTCACGACATCGGCTTCGAGTCCGTCGATCACGCTGCGGCTCTGCTTGCCGGATCCGCCGTGCGACTGGTTGATCTTGACGGCTTCGCCCGTCTGCTTTTTCCACTCCGCCGCGAACGCCGTGTTGAAATCGCGGTAAAGCTCGCGCGTCGGATCATAGGAAACGTTGAGCAGTACGGTGTCCGCGGCTGCGAACAACGGCCCAGTGGCCAGCACGAGCAGCAAAATCGGGAAAAACCAGCGGCGCATCGACGTCCCCTCGACGGTGGCAGGAGCGGGAAGTCTGGCAGCGCAAAGGTTAGATCGATGTTACCTGCGAAAAGAGTTGCGCATAGGCGCATATACGGCCAAGGGCCGCGGGTGTGCCGCGGCCCTTGGAATCCATCAAATGCGATCTTCGGCGATCAGCGTATTGGCGGATCGGGCACGAATCCGTTCGGAAACGGTTGCGGATCCTGACGCGCGATCGGCCGCTGGATGATTCCCTGCGCGACGAGGTTGCGATAACTGTCGTACCAGATCGAGACCTGCTCGGCCGGATAGCGCGTGGCGCGATCGAATGTCGTGTTGTCGACGTGCGAATACTCGCGCGCGCCGTGTCCCGTGCCGAGGCGCTCTTCGCTCTTGGCCAACGCGCGCGAGCTGTCTTTCTCGGCGACGGCACCGTCGGCTGCGCGTGCTTCCGGCTGCGCCGGAGCGGAAGCCGGCTTCGCCGCACCCGATGCCGATTCCTGCGCGCGTCCGGCGAGGCCTTCATTCATCGCAGGCACCGGCGGCGCTTCCATGCGCGCGATCTTGTCGTCGCGCTCGCGCCAGATCGGCGCGCGCTCGGTGAACACGGCGACACCGATCACGCCGACGTTGGCCGGCCTGCCGGTGCGCGCGGCGTAGCTGTCGGGCAGCGCGGTGAAATTGAATTGCGCGATCTCGTCATTGCTCTTGCGCCAGCCGCCGATTTCGGTCGATTCCCACGCATCGAGCACGTAGCCGGATTGATCCGGACTCGCGGTCTGCCCGGTCACCGCATTGACGCCGTCCACACTCAACACCGTTAGCAGGCGTCCGCCGGTGCGGTTGGCGAGCCGCACCGAATAGCGGTGGCCGGGCGTGCCCGCGACATAGAGCTTTCCGTGGTCCTGGTAGGTTCTCAGGGTCTCGCCGGTGTCTCGATCGACGACGGCGAGATCAAGCAGCCCGCCGGCGCGCGCATTCGCGGTGGCGGTGGCGGTCAGGGCCAAAAGAGCAGCACAAAGCAGGGCACGCATGGTTCGTTCCTCCGGGTTGGTGATCGTGGAACGCGGCGGCGGAGCCTCCGGGGTTAAGCCCAGGCGCCGCATCCCGTAAACTGCCGTGCCCCTCGCCGCCAAGACCCTGCAATGACCCAGAAACGCCGGGTACTCACCGGCATCACCACCAGCGGAACGCCGCATCTGGGCAACTACGTCGGTGCGATCCGCCCGGCGATCGCCGCGAGCCGGCGCGAGGACGTGGAATCGTTCTATTTCCTCGCCGACTACCATGCGCTGGTCAAATGCGATGATCCCGCGCGCGTGCAGCGGTCGACGCTCGAAATCGCTGCGAGCTGGCTCGCCTGTGGCCTCGATCCGGACGAGGTGTTTTTTTATCGCCAGTCGGATATTCCGGAAATTCCGGAACTCACATGGTTCCTGACCTGCGTGACGGCGAAAGGTCTCCTCAATCGCGCGCACGCGTACAAGGCCGCGGTCGATCAGAACACCGCGTGCGGCGAAGACGCGGACGCGGGCATCACGGCGGGGCTCTACATGTATCCCGTGCTGATGGCGGCCGACATCCTGCTGTTCAACGCGAACGATGTTCCGGTCGGGCGCGATCAGGTGCAGCACATCGAGATCGCGCGCGACATCGCGCAGCGTTTCAATCACATCTACGGCAGCGACTATTTCGTGCTGCCGCAAGCTAGCATTGAAGACAACGTCGCCACGTTACCGGGCACCGACGGACGCAAGATGTCGAAGAGTTACGACAACGCCATTTCGCTGTGGCTTTCGTCCAGGGATTTGAAGAAAGCCATTCTCGGCATCGTGACCGATTCTCGTGCGCCGGGTCAGCCGAAGGATCCGGAAACATCGAACATCTTCGCGATCTACCGCGCGTTCGCGAGTTCCGCGGAAACCGACGCGATGCGCCTTGCATTCGCCGACGGCATCGGGTGGGGCGATGCGAAGGAGCGACTCTTCGAACGCATCGACGCGGAGCTCGCGCCCGCGCGCTCGCGTTACGAAGCGTTGATCGCGCAACCGCAGGAGATCGAAGAACGTTTGCTCGCCGGTGCGCACCGAGTACGTGTGCGCAGCCGTGAATCGATGGATCGCCTGCGCTGGGCGGTTGGTGTGCGTCGCCTGACAGAGATACCGGGCGCGATGAACGTTGAGCGTTCCGACACAAACGCTTCGCGCTCCCTAACGCCACTGCCGCAGATCAAGCGCTATCGCGAAGCGGACGGCCAGTTCTATTTCAGGCTCGCCGACGGCGATGGCGCGACGTTGCTGCAGAGCCGCGCGTTCGATTCGCCGCGTGATGTAGGGCGGATCGCCGACGCGCTTGTCGATGCTGGCGGCGACGCGGGCGCGATCGCTCTGCTGATCAAGGATGCGCTGCCGGCGAACGCGTCTGCAGATGCTTCCGTCGTCAGTATCGCGCTCGCTCGTCTAAGAGCCGACAAGATCGCCAGGGAAGAGGCCAAGCGTTGATTTCGCGCCGACACCGTCCCATTTCGCGGCGTATGCTTGATTCTTGCGAAATCCAGACCCGATGACGTTTGTGCCGCACGTGTCCATCCGCTTCGTTCTCGTCGCACTGATCGCGCTGTATCTCGCGTGCGTGCTCTACGTGCATCTGCGCGGACGGGCGCGTCTGCGCTTTAGTCGCCAGATACTCGATCATTCCGGCCTCTTCGCGCCGTACAACGTTTTGATGTATGCATTTTCCGCCGTGCCGTCCAAGGCGATCCTCGACCGGCCGAAATTTCCGCACCTCGATCCGCTCCGCGACGGCTGGCGCACGATGCGCGAAGAGGCGCTGCATCTTTTCGACGAGGGCTACATCCGCGCCGCGGAGAAACACAACGACGCGAGCTTCGGCTCGTTCTTCAAGGAAGGATGGAAACGCTTCTATCTGAAGTGGTACGGCGAGCCGCTGCCGTCCGCTCACACCTTGTGTCCCCGGACCGTTGCGCTTCTGGGAACCATTCCTTCGGTGAAGGCCGCGATGTTCGCGTTGCTGCCGCCGGGGAGCAAGCTGAATCCGCATCGCGATCCCTTCGCGGGTTCGTTGCGCTATCACCTTGGCCTGATCACGCCCAACTCCGACGATTGCCTGATCTTCGTCGATGGCCAGCCGTATTCGTGGCGCGATGGCGAAGACATCGTGTTTGACGAAACCTTCGTGCATTGGGCGGAAAACAAGACCGACCAGACGCGAGTGATTCTGTTCTGCGACATCGAGCGGCCGCTGCGCACGCCGCTCATGCGCGCGATCAACCGCGTCGTCAGCCGCATCCTCGGTCAGGCGACCGCAACGCAGAATCTCGAGACCGAACGCGTCGGCGCGGTCAACCGGCTTTACGCATTCACGCATCGCATGGGCGAGCGCAAAAAAGCGTTCAAGCGGCGGCATCCGCTCGGATACAAACTCGGGCGATATGCGCTGATTCTGCTTGTGCTCGGCTGGCTGGTCCTGCCGTGGCTGACGTAGTTTGCAGGGCGCACGCCCAAGCTTTCGCCGGAATGACGAGTCCGACTAAGCCGCCGCCGCGAACTCCGACGCGAAGTCTCCCGCCAGCGCATCGAAATAATCGCGCGTCAATCGCACCTGCTCCGCCGCACTTTCTGCGCGATTGACCACCGCGCGAAACGCCGCATTCTCCGGACGATCCTTCGCGTACCAGCCCAAATGCTTGCGCGCGATGCGCACGCCCTGCTGCTCGCCGTAGAACGCGTAGAGATCGTGCAGATGGCCGAGCAGGATGTCGCGGACTTCCGCCGGTTCGGGCGCGGCAAGCGTTTCCCCGCACGCGAGGAAATGAGCGATCTCGCGAAAGATCCAAGGCCGGCCCTGCGCGGCGCGTCCGATCATGACCGCATCGCACTTCGTGACGTCGAGAACCTGGCGCGCCTTCCGCGGCGAATCGATATCGCCATTCGCGAACACCGGAATGCGGATCGCCTGCTTGATCGCCGCGATCGTCTCGTATTCCGCTTCGCCCTCGTAAAGATCCGCGCGCGTGCGGCCGTGCACCGCGAGCGCCGCGATGCCTGCATCCTCGGCAATGCGCGCGATCGAAACACCATTGCGGTTTTCGCGATTCCAACCCGTGCGGATCTTTAGCGTGACCGGAACATCCACAGCGCGCACGACTGCTTCGAGAATGCGCGCGACCAGCGCTTCATCCTGCAGCAGCGCACTGCCGGACCAGACATTGCAAACCTTTTTGGCCGGACACCCCATGTTGATGTCGACGATCTCGGCGCCGAGATCGACGTTGTAGCGCGCCGCATCGGCGAGCATCACCGGATCGTAGCCTGCGATCTGCACGCTGACCGGCGCGGGCTCGCCCGCGTGATCCATGCGCTTCAGCGACTTGCGCGTCGTCCACAACCGCGGGTCGGCGGTCGTCATTTCGGACACGGCCAAACCCGCGCCGAGCCGTTTGCACAACTGGCGAAACGGTTTGTCGGTGACGCCGGCCATCGGCGCGAGGACGACCGGTGGATTGATGGAATAGGGACCGATGAGCATCCGCGTATTGTAAAGGGTCACTGTCCCTCGTCGATCAGACGCAATTCACACACCGAACCGGCGCGTCACATCCTCAAACCTCGGCATCGCAGGCGCAGTTCCAACGATTTCCGTGGACATCGCAGCTGCCCGGTTCGCATGTTTGACCGCCGCGCGAAACGGTTGACTTTCGAAGCGCATCATCGCCGCGGCGAGGGTGCCGGAAAACGCGTCGCCGGCGCCGGTGGAATCGACGGCTGTCACGCGTTCGGGTGCTAGGCGATAGAACGCCGCGTCGTCGCCGCGTTTGTTCGAGCTTTCGTCGTGAGAAACGAAACAACCGTTCGCTCCGAGCGTGATGACGACGGTGGCGACGCCGAGTTTTCGCGCGAGTCGATGCAGGTCTTCATCGGCTCGATCGACAATCGAGGCCGCCGCAATGCGCTTGTCGGCGAAGCGTTCGAGGAGCAGCGCGAATTCGGTTTCGTTCGGCGTGATCAGGTCGCATTGCGCAAGCATCGACGCATCGAGATCCGGATGCACCGGTGCCGGGTTCAATATGCGCAGCAGCCCGTATCGCGTGCCGAGCTCCAGCGCTGCTCCGATCGCGTCGAGATTGTTCTCGAGCTGCAGCAGCAGCACCGTCGCGTGCGCGAATTCGGATTCCTGCGCACGTACGAACGCGGGATCAAGATGCTCGTTCGCGGCAAGATTCACGACCAGGAGATTCGATCCGGTGCGATCGACGACGATGCTCGATGCTGCGGTCGGTACATCAGCACGGATCTGCCAGCGGCACTGTAGTTTTTCTTCCGCGGCAAAGCTTTGTGCAATGGCACCGAGATGATCATTGCCGATTGCGCCGACGAAAAGTGTCGGAACGCCTTGTCGCAGACACGCGATCGCTTGATTGAAACCCTTGCCGCCCGGGCCGGTATTGAATCCGAGCGCGCGTCGCGTCTCGCCGGTCTCGGGAAAACGATCGGTCAGCCAGGCGTGATCCTGGACGTACGAGCCGACCACCAGGACATCTGCGCGGAGGGTCATCTATCGTGGCAGCGTTGTGGGCCTGTGCGCGAGTGTAGCGGGTCGGAATTATTCGCTCGAGGAGGGGCGAGATTTTCTTTTCGGAGAATCCGAACGCGGCGTCGAACCGGCGTGCCCTCGCATCCCCTCTCCCGCCAGGCGGGAGAGGGAATGGTTGTGCCTTGCTGGGGCTGTCAGCGGCGAAGATCGCTTTGGATCACGATGTCGACACGACGATCGTTGCTCGCGATCGCTCCCGGTGCATACGAGACACTGCGGGCCATGATGCGGCCGCCGTCCACGCCGCGTGCGTCGAGATAGTCGCGGACGCTGTCCGCGCGTTCGCGTGCCAGGCCGTCGTTGCCGAACGCTTCTACCACGATGCCCGCATCGGTGTCGGTGCTGAGCACTCTGGCCACCTGATCCAGCGACTGTTCCGCCGTCGGCGTCAACTCCGCACGGCCAGGCTCGAACATGAAGTCGCCGAGACGGATCACCAGCCCGCGCGCATCGAGCCGCGACTCCACGCCCGGCATCTGGTTCTGCATCGACATGAGCTCGGCTCGCGCGCTCGGCACGAGCTCGCCCGTATCGGTCTGCACGACGCGTTGCGGAACTCGCGTGACGACCGTCGTGGTGGAGCTGTCGATCGTAGTCGTTCGCGCCATCAGGCGTTCGCGCTCGGCACCGAGCTGCATGCCGCGCTGTTCCTCGAACCTTGCCAAAGCGCTTGCTTCGGCAATGCCTATCAGTTTGTCGGCAATGAAAACACCCTGCTCGTACTCTCGCGCGTCGAGCACACGCGCATTGCGCGCGAGCACGTCGACCGCGGCGTCCGCGTTGGCGAGTTCCGTACCCGCGTTGTCGGCGATGCGCGGATCGCTGTGCAGTCGATCAAGATCGTTCTGCAAACGAACGACTTCCGACGGCGGGCCCGGCGGCACCGTAGCGCACCCGGCGACATAAAGAGCAATGGCGGTCGCCAGCAGGAAACGATGGTTGTTGGACGTCTTCATGGTGCACCTCCAAGCTGCTGGCGCAGCGAGTCGACGGTGCGCTGGATTTCTGCCGTCGCCACTTCCGCGCGATGCTGGCGCGCTCGCGAAGAGGCGAGATCGCCAACGACTTTCGCGCGTTCGGAATAGATCGCGACGTCGGTCCAATCGCGGCCATCCGCAGCACTCTGCGCGGAATCGAGCAGCACATGCGCTTGGTCGAGATCGGTCGGCGCATAGCGCGCGGCATCGTCGCGCTCGGCGGCCTGCACAGCCGTCACGGCCTGCGTCAGTTCGAGTGTCGCGGTGTCATGATCGACAGCCGCGGCGGTGCCGGATACCGCCAGCGCCGCAATGAAAAGCAAGCCAAATCGATGGATCGGCGATCTCCGGATCATGGGCGATCTCCTTGAAAAAACCGTCGCCGACGCGTTCGCGTCGCTTCGACGTCCCGCTTCCCGCAGGGACTATGCGAAGCGTGCCGTGAACCGAAACGAAATTCGTTTCCGCCGTGTAAAGACGTGCAGATCGGGCTGAACGAACGCGAAACGAAAACGCCGCTCAGAGCTGCTCGAGAACGCCCGCTATGGTGGCTGTCATGAATGTGGCGAGCGAGCCGCCGAGCACCGCGCGCAAGCCCAGGCGTGCGAGATCGGCGCGACGATTCGGCGCGAGCCCGCCGATGCCGCCGATCTGGATTGCGATCGAAGAGAAATTCGCGAAGCCGCACAACGCGTACGTTGCGATGAGCTGGCTTTGCCGAGTGAGCTGGTCCAGATGCTTGGACATGTCGACGTACGCGACAAATTCGTTGACGACGACTTTTTCGCCGATGAAGCTGCCGACGAGGTTCGCGTCCTGCCACGGCACGCCGATCAGCCAGGCCAGTGGCGCGAGTATCCAGCCGAATATCGTCTGCAGCGAAAGATCGACCGGCCGACCTGCACTCGCGGAGAGCCATGCGTTGATCGAAGCGCCGTCGCCCCACGCGAGATCGCCAAGCCATTGGATCGGCGAATTCACGAGTGCGATCAACGCGATGAACGCGAGCAGCATCGCGCCGACATTGAGCGCGAGCCGAAGGCCATCGCCCGCGCCGGTTGCCGCGGCGTCGATCACATTCGCGGTGGTCCTCTCGACGTCGAGCTTCACCGTACCGCGCGTCAGCGGTTCCTGTGTTTCCGGCACCAGGATCTTCGCCAGCATCAGCGTTGCGGGTGCGGCCATCACGCTCGCGGTCAAAAGGTGCTTGGCGAAAAACTGCTTCTGCACCGGATCATCGCCGCCGAGAAGGCCGACGTACGCGGCCATCACCGAACCTGCAATATGCGCCATGCCGCCGATCATCACCGTCATGAGCTCGGACTGCGTCATGCGCTCGAGATAAGGCTTGATCGTTAGCGGCGCCTCGGTCTGGCCGATGAAGACGCTGGCGCAGACGCTGGTCGTTTCCGCGCCGGAAACGTTCATCACCTTGGTGATGATCCACGCCATGCCGCGCACGATCCGCTGCATGATGCCGAGGTGATACAGCACGCCGGTGAGCGAGGCGAAGAAGATGATCGTCGGCAGCACCTGCACGGCGAACACGAAGCCGAACTTGGTCGTGTCCGTGAGCGTGCCGAAGATGAATTCGGAGCCGACGCGGACGAAATCGAGAAGCTTGACGAATCCCGTCGCGATCGCGTTGAACACATCGCGGCCGAAAGGCAGCTTCAGCACCAGCGTCGCGAACACCAGCTGCAACGCGACGCCGCTCAGCACGAGCTTCGGACTGACCGCGCGCTTGTTGTTGGAAAAGACGAACGCGATGCCGACCAGCACGGCGAGGCCGAACAGGCCGAATGCGATGTGGCCGAGCGCATCAAGCATCCTCTTCCCCTGATCCGACGATCGACGCCGGCAACCGCGCGAGCGTAGAGCGCCGCCCGCGCACGGCGCAAGACAAGCATGGGCCGCGGCTATTACGGCCCGCCGAGGCTTTTGACGCGCCGCAGCAAATGTGTTCTAGTCGCAGACGAGCGGAACGCTGTCCGGAGCAACGCGCGAACGGACGTATAGACGCCTATTTCTATACCGTGTCGCAGCGCGCGTGCCCGGCTGGCGGCCGGCTCGCGGAGACGCACCTACGATGACGACGCAGCGTCCAGGTCTCTACCACCCGGACTACGAACACGACAGTTGCGGTTTCGGCCTGATTGCGCAGATCGACGATCGCGCGAGCGCGCGCGTCGTGGCGATGGCGTTCGATGCGCTGGAACGCCTCGCGCATCGCGGTGCGGTGGGTGCGGATGGCGTCAGCAGCGATGGCTGCGGATTGTTGCTGTATCGGCCCGATACGTGGCTCCGTTCGCTCGCCGCCGAGAACGCGATCGCGCTCGAAAAGAGTTTCGCCGCCGGACTCGTATTCCTTTCGCCGCGGGCCGCCGTCGCCGATCTGGCGATCGCCGAGCTTGATCGTCGAATCTCCGACGAAGGCCTTACGGTCGCCGGCTGGCGCGAAGTCCCGATCGACGCTTCGATCTGCGGGCCGGAAGCAGCGCACTCGCAACCGCGCATCGCGCAGATCTTCGTGAATGCGCCGACAGATCTGGCCGAGGACGCTTTCGAGCGCGCGTTGTTCCGCGCGCGGCGTCTTGCCACGAACGCGCTGTCGGACGACGAGCATTTCTACGTCGTGACGTTGTCCGCCTCGACGATCGGCTACAAGGCGATGGTATTGCCGGGCGCGCTTCGGCGTTTCTATCCGGATCTCGCCCGACCGGAGCTCGCGACCAGCGCGGTCGTGTTTCATTTGCGCTTTTCGACGAACACGACGCCGCAATGGCGGCTCGCGCAGCCGTTCCGGCATCTCGCGCATAACGGCGAAATCAACACGATTCGCGCAAACCGCACCTGGCTGCAGGCGCGCAGCGGCAAGCTCGTTTCCCCGCTGATCGATTTCTCCGGTCTCGGTGCGCTGGTCGCGATGGAAGGCTCGGACTCGCAGAGTCTCGACAACGCGCTGGAGCTCCTTTTGATCGGCGGCATCGCACTGCCGACCGCGATGCGTATCCTCGTGCCGCCGGCTTGGTCCGCGCGCGAAGATATCGATGCCGATCTCGCCGCGTTTTACGAGTACTACGCGCTGCACACCGAACCGTGGGACGGGCCGGCCGGATTAGTAATGTGCGATGGCCGCTACGCTGCATGCGCACTCGATCGCAACGGATTGCGGCCCGCGCGATGGGCACTCGCGGACGACAATCACTTGATCGTCGCCTCGGAAGCGGGCATCTGGGATGTGCCCGCGTCGCGCATCGTTGCCAAAGGCCGCCTTGGGCCCGGCGAAATGATCGCGGTCGATCTTGCCGAGCACCGGCTGCTGCACAACGCCGATATCGATGCGTTGAACCGCGGACTCGCGCCGTTCAAGCAGTGGCTGCGCGAAGGCGTGACCTATCTCGAATCGCACCTGATCGATCCGGGTCTCGCCGCCGAGCCGTTTCCGCCGGCGACGCTCGCGCGCTTCCAGAAACTTTTCGGTCTCACCCGAGAAGAACGCGACACCGTGCTCACTTCGCTCGCCGAATTCGGCGTCGAGGCGACGGGTTCGATGGGCGACGACACGCCCGTTGCGGCGCTTTCGGGCGTCGCGCGTCCGCTGTTCGATTATTTTCGCCAGGGTTTTGCGCAAGTCACGAATCCGCCGATCGATCCGTTGCGCGAGACCGCGGTGATGTCGCTGGTCACTCAGATCGGCGTCGAAGGCAATGTGTTCGAGTTGTC
>DASYJJ010000137.1:0-2848 GCA_035996605.1 Rhodanobacteraceae bacterium | reverse complement strand
TCTGTCGCACGAGATGGCGCGGCGGCTCTGTCGGGTTTGTGCGCGGCTATCGGCGGCGGCGCCGCTGCTCTGGGTGTTGCCGATGCCGCGGGTGCGCTCGGTGTCGCGGTTGTTGTAGATGGTCCCCGGGGTGCAGACGCGGTGGACGTCGCAGCCGCTCGAAGTGTCGCGGGCGTCGAAGGCACGACCGGCGCAGCAGGCAATGTCGGTTTTGCGGGCGTCGCAATGGGTGCAGACGCCGCGGGCGAAGTAGTTGCGGCAGCTTCACGTGGTCGGGGCGCTGATGCTGCCGGACCCTTTGAGACTACGTCTGCTGCGGAGTCGGGCGGAACTCCGGCGCGCGGGGTCGGGACGGGTGGATTCGTTGCCGTCTCCGGGACCGGGCGCGTTGCGGCGGCGGCATCTTTCGTCGCGACATCGCTCGCCGCGCCGACGCGTGTGCGCCGCGGCGGCGCGGGTCGAGTCGGCGTCGCAGCGGTGGATTGCGAGTTGGGTGGCGGCGCCGCTGCCGTTCGCGGTGATGGCGCGCGTCGTCGCGCCGGTGCGGGGCTCGCTGGCGGTGCGCCCGACGCGGTCTCATCCGTCGGTGCGGCGACCGGTTTGCGTCGGCGTGGTGTCTTCGGGCGATCGGCCTCGTCCATACGCCGAAGTTTAGCGGCAAGCGAACATCGCGCGCCGTGCGCTCGGCTATGCTGATGCGCGACACATTGCGCGATCGGCGGCGGCTGACGAGTCCGCCGCTCGCGAGCGCCGCATGCGGAGCCCGTTCATGGACAAATGGCTGCCAACCCGCTACCTCGCGCTCGCGATCGTCGCGGCGGTGTTCGTGCTCGCGCTGCTGCAATGGCCGTCCGGCGCATCCTGGCAGGCGCTCGCGGTGGTTTGCGGCCTGCTCACTGCGATCGGCCTGGTCGATCTCCTGCAGAAACGCTCGACGCTGCGCCGCAACTATCCGCTGCTCGCGCACATCCGCTTCTTTTTCGAAAGCGTGCGGCCGATGCTGCGCCAGTACGTCGTCGAGTCGGACAACGAGGAAGTGCCGTTCTCGCACGTGCAGCGCGCGATCGTGAAGCAGCGCGCGAAAAACGCGCTCGACCTGCGCCCTTTCGGCACAGAGCTCGACGTGTACGCCGAACGTTACGAATGGATCAACCATTCGATCGCGCCGAGCCGTATCGACAGTCACGATTTCCGCGTAACGGTGGGCGGGCCCGGATCGACGCAGCCTTATTCCGCCAGCGTGCTCAACATTTCGGCGATGAGTTTTGGCGCGATCTCGCCGAACGCGATCCGCGCGCTCAACGAAGGTGCGCGGCGCGGCGGTTTCTACCACGACACCGGCGAAGGCTCGTTGTCGCCGTATCACCGCGAGAACGGCGGCGATATCGTCTGGGAAATCGGCTCGGGTTATTTCGGGGCCTGTGAGCGCGCCGGTGTGTTCAGCGAAGCGCGCTTCGCCGACAAGGCAAACCTCGCTCAGGTCAAGATGATCGAGCTGAAATTGTCGCAGGGCGCGAAGCCCGGCCATGGCGGGGTGCTGCCGGCGCCGAAGGTGACTGCGGAGATCGCCGCGACGCGCGGCGTCGCGATAGGCGAGGACTGCATTTCGCCGGCGCGGCATTCGACATTCGACACACCCGAAGGTCTGTTGCACTTCATCGCGCGGCTGCGCGAGCTTTCGGGCGGCAAGCCGACCGGTTTCAAGCTTGCGCTAGGTCATCCGTGGGAATGGTTCGGTATCGCCAAGGCGATGGGGACGACCGGCATCCTGCCCGATTTCATCGTCGTCGATGGCGGCGAAGGCGGCACCGGCGCTGCGCCGCTCGAATTCACCGATCATGTCGGCGTGCCTCTTCGCGAGGCGCTGATGATCGTGCACAACACGCTGGTCGGACTCAACCTGCGCGATCGCATTCGCATTGCCGCAAGCGGCAAGGTCATCACCGCCATCGACATCGCGCGCATGCTCGCGCTCGGAGCCGACTGGTGCAATGCCGCGCGTGGATTCATGTTCGCGCTCGGCTGCATCCAGTCGCAGACGTGTCACACCGATCGTTGCCCGACCGGCATCACGACGCAGGATCCGCGGCGCTGGAAACATCTCGATGTGCCGGACAAGGCCGCCCGCGTGCGGAATTTCCACGAGAACACGCTGATCGCGCTGAAGGAACTCGTGCAGGCGAGTGGACTTTCACATCCGTCCGAGCTCGGACCCGAGCACTTGATCCGGCGCGTGTCGTCGACCGAGGTGCGTTCGCTGGCGACGTTGTACAAGTTCGTGCAACCCGGCGAGCTGATCGACGGCATTTCCGAGCACCAGGTGTTCCAGCGGTTCTGGAAGGATGCGCGGCCGGATTCGTTTGCGCCGTCGGCGGAGCTCAGCGCGCGTCGGATGACGAAGTTGAAGTGAGCCGCCACCGGTTATCGCTACGCTCGGCATTCGCGAACAGTGCGCGCGGCAGGAAGCCGGCTATTGCATCGAATGCAGACCGATCATGTTGCCATCGGTGTCGAGCACGAGAGCGATGTGCCCGTACTGGCCGATCGATTTCTTTGGCTTCTTGATTCGACCGCCGAATTTCGCGGCTTTCGCCGCCTCGACTGCGCAGTCTGCGCACGTGAAGTAAACGAGCACGCTGTTTGCGCCGGCGTCGAAGCCCGGCATTCTGACCAGGGCGCCCGGAGCGCCGTAGCTTTCTTGCTGCGAGGGGAATGCGAGCATCTCGATTTCCGGGTTGTCCAGCTTGCTGAGCCGAACGCCGAATACCTGTCGTAAAACGCCTTCGCGCGGTTCATGTCGTCGACGTAGATTTCGAACCATCCGACTGAATTGGCCATGTTGCGCCTG
>DASYJJ010000136.1:0-2325 GCA_035996605.1 Rhodanobacteraceae bacterium | reverse complement strand
AACGTGTGATGGCGCGCGGTGTAGCCGACCGAGTCGAGGTCGTTGTGCTTGCCACCTGCGCGCAGGCAACGCTGCACGTCGGCGGCGCGCACGAACTTCAGCTTCTCGCTGCCGAGAAACACGTTCTTGAACTGCACCATGCCCGAGTTGGTGAACAGCAGCGTCGGATCATTGCTGGGCACGAGCGAGCTCGAAGGCACAATCGTGTGGCCTTTCGAGCGGAAAAACTCCAGGAACGCGGAGCGGATTTCGGACGTTTTCATGGAGGGCAGCGCGAACTCTCGAAAAAACACGGACACGCCAAGGATGCGGTCCAGTTTTGGAGTTCTCAATCGAACTCTTCGCCAGGATCGTCCACGACGGCGCGGGTAACGGCCCTTACTGTCGCCGGATCGAAGCCTCGGCGCAAGAGAAACTGGGCCCTGCGGCCGCGTTCGGCGATGTCGGCGGGCCCCTTCGCGCCGAACCGGCGACGCAATATCGTGCTGGCGACGAGGGTCCAGTCCGCGTTGGCGGCGTCAAGCGCGGCGCGGATCGCGGGCTCCGTCACGCCGTGCGATTTCAGCTCCGCACGGATGCGTCGTGGCCCGTAGCCTTGCGATATCCGCGTTCGTGCAATGCTGACGCCGAAGCGCTCGTCGCTCTGATAGTGCGCCCCGGACAGCCGATCGACGGCTTCATCGATTTCGGTTTTCTGATGCCCGCGTCGCGCGAGTTTGGTCTTCAGCTCGCGCGAAGAATGTTCGCGACGCGCGAGCAGGCCGATGCCGCTCGAAAACGCGTTGCGAGGAGTGTCGCTTTTCGGTTTGCGTTGGCGCGGCACCGTGGATCAAAACGCCGATCTCGCCGCGACGGACGCCGCGGCGATGATTCATGGCGACGACCGGCTCAGGCTTCCTCGACTTCCTCGGTCCGCGCCGAACTCGCCGTTGCCCCGGCGCCACCGTTCAGAAGCTTCGCGCGCAGCTGCGCGTCGATTGCGGTCGCGATCTCCGGATGTTCCTTCAGGTACATGCGCGTGTTGTCCTTGCCCTGCCCGATCCGCTCGCCGTTGTAGCTGTACCAGGCGCCGGATTTCTCGACGAGATTGTGGTTGACGCCAAGCTCGATCAGCTCGCCCTCGCGGGATGTGCCTTCGCCGTACAGAATCTCGAACTCGGCCTGCCGGAACGGCGGCGCAACCTTGTTCTTGACGACCTTGACGCGCGTTTCCGAACCGACGACTTCCTCGCCGCGCTTGACCGCGCCGATGCGGCGGATATCGAGGCGCACCGAGGCGTAGAACTTCAGCGCGTTGCCGCCGGTGGTGGTTTCCGGACTACCGAACATCACGCCGATCTTCATGCGAATCTGGTTGATGAAGATGACCAAAGTGCCTGATTTCTTGATGTTCGCGGTCAGCTTGCGCAGCGCCTGGCTCATCAGTCGTGCCTGCAGGCCAACGTGCATGTCGCCCATCTCGCCTTCGATTTCAGCCTTCGGCGTCAACGCGGCGACCGAGTCGATGACGACGACATCGACCGCGTTCGAGCGCACCAGCATGTCGGCGATTTCGAGTGCCTGCTCGCCGGTGTCGGGCTGCGAGACCAGCAGATCGTCGACGTTCACGCCGAGTTTTTCGGCGTAGGTCGGGTCGAGCGCGTGCTCGGCGTCGATGAACGCGGCGGTGCCGCCGTTGCGCTGGCAATTGGCGATGACCTGCAGCGTGAGCGTGGTCTTGCCCGAAGACTCCGGCCCGTAGACTTCGACGACGCGTCCGCGCGGCAGGCCGCCGATGCCGAGCGCGATGTCGAGGCCGAGCGAGCCCGTGGAGACGACATCGAGCGCTTCATCCACGCGATCACCCATGCGCATCACGGCACCCTTGCCGAACTGTTTTTCGATCTGGCTGAGCGCGGATGCGAGTGCGCGGCGCTTGTTGTCGTCCATTGCCTTGACCTCTTCGATGCGGTTCATGCGGCGAGATTGCCGTCCGTCTGTCTCAGGGATTAAGACGCGACGGATTCGAGGCGATTATCCCACAGCGCCCGCGATGCGCGATGTTCGAAAGCGGCTTCAGCTCGTAAGAATCCGACGCACGCCTTCGAGCGCGGAAGCGACGGTCTGCCGGCGCACCGCTTCGCGATCGCCGGCGAAATGGAACTGCTCGGCGCGCGCGTAGCCGCCGCGGCGCTTCCATCCGATCCATACCGTCCCGACCGGTTTGCCGGGCGTGCCGCCCGAGGGGCCCGCGATGCCGGTCACCGCGACAGCGACGCTCGCTCCATAACGCGCGAGCGCGCCTGAGACCATTTCGACCACGGTTTCCTGACTGACCGCGCCGGT
>DASYJJ010000135.1:0-16260 GCA_035996605.1 Rhodanobacteraceae bacterium | reverse complement strand
AGGCTCGGCAGAGCCATCACCTCGGCCACGCCATCGCCGTCATGTGGATTGCGCCTGTTTTGCCGGCGGCCCTCGCCTTCGCGCTGTTCGGGCGCACGACGTTCTGGCATGCGCTGCCGTGGCTCGTCGCCTGGTTCCTGTCGCCCGTGCTGGCCTGGTCGCTCGGCGTTCCGCCCACACGTCGCGCCGACAATCTGCAACCGGAGCAGATTGCATTCCTGCGCAACGTAGCGCGGCGCACGTGGAGTTTCTTCGACTATTTCGTCGGTCCGGAAGACCACTGGCTACCACCCGACAACTATCAGGAACATCCGATCGCGAAGACCGCGCATCGCACGTCGCCGACGAATATCGGGCTTTATCTTCTTTCGACGCTGGCAGCGCACGACTTCGGCTATCTGTCGTTGCGTCAACTCATCGAGCGGTTGTCGCAGTCGTTCGAGACATTGGAGCGCCTGCCGCGCCACCGGGGTCATTTCTACAATTGGTATGACACGCGCACGCTCCAACCGCTCGCGCCGCTGTATGTCTCGACCGTCGACAGCGGCAACCTGATTGCCCATCTCCTGACCTTGCGGCAAGGCCTGCTCGAACGCCGGAGCGGTCCCGTCGTCAACCCCGCCTTACTGGCTGGTTTGCGCGATGCGCTCGCGTTCGCACGCGAGAGCGATCCATCGCGAGAAGAAACGGTGTGGAAGCCGCTCGCGCAGGGGCTCGATGCCGCCCAAGCACAAACCTCGCGCACGCCTTACGAGCTGCATGCGCTGCTCTCGTCGTTCGAGGTGCTGTTTGGCGAGCGCCCACAGGTGCAGGTCCCACCGGAGGGCGCCGAGGACCCAGCCTCCGCGTTGCGTCGCCCGATCACGGCGGCGATCGCCGATATCGAGCACTTCTTCGGAATCGACGGCGCCGCCTCGGCGTTCGATGGCTCCGCGACACTCATCGACATTCGCTCGGCGCCCGCGATCGACGACGTGTTGGCAACGCGCGCGGACGAGAGCCGCCGCGCGCTGCAATCTCTCGCGGTCCGCTGCGGAGAATTCGCTCGAGTCGATTTCGATTTCCTGTTCGACGAAAACCGCTCGCTGTTCACGATCGGATACAACGTGACCGAACATCGGCGCGACGCGGGTTTTTACGACCTGCTCGCGTCCGAAGCGCGCCTCGGCATATTCGTCGCGATCGCGCGCGGCAGCATCGTCCAGGATGCGTGGTTCTCGCTCGGACGCCTGCTCACTTCGGCGACCGGACGGCAGGTGCTCCTTTCGTGGAGCGGCTCGATGTTCGAGTACTTGATGCCGCAACTCGTCATGCCATCGTTTGCGGGCACACTGCTGGACGAAACGTGCCGCTCGGCAGTCGCGCACCAGATCGCCTATGCGCGCAGCAAGAACGTTCCGTGGGGCATCTCCGAATCCGGCTACAACGTGACCGATGCCGCGCAGAATTATCAATATCGGGCGTTCGGCGTGCCCGGACTCGGTCTGCAGCGCGGTCTTGCGCAGGAGCTCGTGATCGCGCCGTACGCGAGCGCGCTCGCGCTTACGATTTCTCCGCGCGAGGCGGAGCGCAATCTTCGCGCCATCGCGGCCAACGGCTGGCTCGCGCCATGGGGCTTCTACGAAGCGATCGACTACACCGCCGCGCGCGTTCCGCACGGGCGCAGCAATGCGGTCGTGCGATCGTTCATGGCGCATCACCACGGCATGACTCTGCTGTCGATCGCGCACGCGGTTCTCGATCAACCGATGCAGCGCCGCTTCGGCGCCGACGCCGAGTTGCAGGCGACGATGCTGCTGCTTCAGGAACGCACGCCACGCTCGGCGATCAACTGGAGCAACGATCCGGCGATGGTCGACGTGCGCTCCACGCAGGATGCGCCACAGATCGCGATGCGCGTGTTTGCGCGCGCCGACACCAGCCGTCCGGCGGTGCAGCTTTTGACCAATGGCCGCTATCGGCTGATGGTCACGAACTCGGGCGGCGGCTACAGCCGCTGGCGCGACATCGCGATCACGCGCTGGCGCGAGGACGCGACGCGCGATCCCTGGGGCGTTTTCTGCTACTTGCGCGATGGCGAAACCGGCAAGGTCTGGTCGAATACGCCGTCGCCAACGCCGACTGCCGTGGACTATTCCGAAGCGATCTTCACCGAATCGTCGGTCGAGTTCCGCAGGCGACTCGATGATATCGAGGCACACACCCAGATCGTCGTATCGCCCGAAGACGACATCGAGCTCCGGCGCATCCGGATCACCAACCGTGCACGCACGGAACGCATGCTCGACGTGACGAGCTACGCCGAAGTCGTGCTGGCGTCGGGCGTCGGCGATTCGCTGCATCCGGCATTCGGCAATCTCTTCGTGCAGACCGAAGTGCTGGCCGATCGCGACGCGATCCTTGCGACGCGCCGGCGCCGATCGAGCGAGGATCCGCAACGCTGGATGATGCACCTGCTGGCGCTGCACGACGCCGAGTCGTTGCAGACATCGTTCGAGTCCGATCGCCTGCGTTTTCTCGGGCGCGGCAACGATTCGGAAAACCCGATCGCAGTACGTTCGGTCGCGCCGCTGTCGGGAACGCAGGGCTCGGTTCTCGATCCCGTGCTCGCCATCCGCCATCGCATCGCGTTGCAGCCGGATCAGTCGGCGGTCATCGATCTCGTCATCGGCGTCGGCGAAAACCGCGATCAATGCGTCGCCTTGGTCGAAAAATACCGCGACCGGCATCTTGCCGATCGCGCATTCGAGATCGCGTGGACGCACAACCGCATTGCGCTGGGCCAGATCAACATCAGCGAAGTGGATGCCCAAGCCTACGCACGACTCGCCGGCGCAATCCTCTATGCGGATCCTGCGCGAAGGGCCACCCCTTCGACGATTGCGAGCAACCATCTCGCGCAGCCGGGCCTGTGGGCGCACGCGATTTCGGGCGATCTCCCGATCGTGCTTCTCAAGATGTCCGGACCTGAAAACCTCAATCTCGCGCGGCAGCTGGTCAACGCGCACGTGTACTGCCGCATGAAAGGACTCGATTTCGATCTCGTCATCTGGAACGAGGAGCGCGGCGGCTACCGGCAGGCGCTGCACGACGAGATCATGGCGATCGTCGGAACCAGCCCGGATTCGACCGTGCTCGAGCAACCCGGCGGCGTTTTCGTCCGATCCATCGAGCAGATCAATCACGAAGATCGCGTATTGATGCAATCAGTCGCGCGCGTGGTGTTGTCCGATCAGGCCGGATCGCTGACCGAACAGCTCGGCATCGAGAAACCCATCGGCAGCGAGATCGTGGTGCCCGAGCTCATCGCATCTCGAGCGATCGAGGCCGCGACGCCGCTGCAGCGGCAATTTCCAGTGCCGCCGCTCGCGCTTTCGAACGGCATCGGCGGATTCGCGGCGGACGGAACCGAGTACGTCGTCTCGACCGACGAGACGCACAAGACGCCGCTGCCGTGGGTCAACGTCATCGCCAATCCGCGCTTCGGCTGCGTCGTTTCGGAAAGCGGCTCGGGCTACACGTGGCAGGAAAACGCGCACGAATATCGGCTGACGCCATGGAGCAACGATCCGGTCAGCGACCCGAGCGGAGAAGCGATCTACATCCGCGACGAGGAGAGCGGCCACTTCTGGTCGGCGACGCCCGCGCCAGCGCCGGGGCGTGGGCGTTACGTCGTGCGTCATGGCTTCGGCTACAGCGTCTTCGAACACGTCGAAGACGGCATAACGAGCCACCTGCGCCTGCATGTGGACGTCGAAGCGCCGGTCAAGTTCTTCATGCTGCGCCTGCAAAACGATTCGGGCCGCGCGCGAAAGCTTTCGGTGACGGGCTACATCGAGTGGTTGCTCGGCGATCTTCGCGAAAGAACCGCCATGCACATCGTCACCGAGCTAGACGATACCGGCGCACTGATGGCGCGCAACGCGTACAGCATCGAATTTCCGGATCGCGTCGCGTTCTTCGACGTCGACAATCCACAGCGTACATTGAGCGGTGACCGCACCGAATTCGTCGGGCGCAATTGTTCGCTGCGCAGACCCGCCGCAATGCTGCGGCAATCGCTGAGCGGGCGCCTCGGCGCCGCGATGGATCCGTGCGGCGCGATCCAGATTCCGGTCGAGCTCGCCGATGGCGAATCGCGCGATTTCATTTTCCGGCTCGGCGTCGGCCAGGATCGGCAGGACGCGACCAAGCAGGTCGAGCGCTTCCGCCGAAACGGTTCGGCGCGCGCATCGTTCGACGCGGTCCAAGCGCGCTGGAAGCGCTTGCTCGGAGCGGTCAGCGTACGCTCGCCCGATCCGACGTTCGATGTGCTCGCCAACGGATGGCTGCTTTATCAGGTCATCAGTTGCCGCTTGTGGGCTCGCAGCGGCTTCTACCAATCCGGCGGCGCATTCGGCTTCCGCGATCAGTTGCAGGACGCGATGGCGCTGGTGCACGCGGATGCCTCGTTGCTGCGCGAGCAGATCGTGCTGAGTGCGTCGCGCCAGTTCGTCGAAGGCGACGTGCAGCACTGGTGGCATCCGCCGGCCGGACGCGGCGTGCGCACGCAGTGTTCGGACGATTTCCTGTGGTTGCCGCTGGCGACGGCGCGCTACGTGGCGACCACCGATGATGCGGCGATCCTTGATGAGCGCATCGGCTTTCTCGAAGGGCGCCTCCTCAATCAGGGCGAGGAATCGTATTACGACATGCCGCTGCGTTCCGCACAGGCCGGCGATCTCTACGAGCATTGTCGCCGCGCGATCGAGCGCGGCTTTCGCAACGGTGCGCACGGATTGCCTTTGATCGGCAGCGGCGACTGGAACGACGGCATGAACAACGTCGGCCGCCAAGGCCGCGGCGAAAGCATATGGCTCGGCTTTTTCCTCTGTGACGTATTGGCCGAGTTCGAGCCCATCGCGCAACGCCGTGGCGACACCGAATTCGCCGTGAAATGCCGCCGGCATGCCGACGACCTCAAGCAGGCGCTCGAAAAGAACGGCTGGGACGGCGATTGGTATCTGCGCGCCTATTTCGACGACGGAACACCGCTCGGGTCTTCCCGCAACAGCGAATGCCGCATCGATGCCATCGCGCAGAGCTGGGCAAAGCTTTCCGGCGCGGCCAATGCAGTGCGTGTCGAAAGCGCGCTCGATGAAGTGGATCGGCAACTCGTGGATGAGAAGGGCAAGCTGATTCGCCTGCTGACGCCGCCGTTCGACACCGCCGATCCCGATCCGGGCTATATCCGCGGCTACGTGCCCGGCGTTCGCGAGAACGGTGGCCAGTACACGCACGCGGCGGTGTGGACGGTCATGGCCTTCTTTGCGGACAAACGCATCGAGCGAGCGTGGCAGCTTTTCAACTTGATCAACCCGGTGCGCCATGCAGAGCTGCAGGGCGACATGGAAACGTACAAGGTCGAGCCTTACGTGATCGCAGCCGACGTGCTCGCCGTTTCGCCGCACACCGGACGCGGCGGCTGGACCTGGTACACGGGCTCCGCGGGCTGGATGTACCGCCTCATTTCCGAATCGATGCTCGGCCTGCACCGACACGGCTCGAAACTGCTGCTCGAACCGAACCTGCCGAAATCATGGAACACACTGCAGATTGATTATCAATTCGGCGAAGCGGTGTATCGCATCCATATATCACGCGACGTACAAGCGAGCGTCGAATGCGACGGCGTCGCGCAGACCGGGATGAGCCTCGAATTGTCACCGGAGAAAGCAGTACACGAAGTTCAGGTCCGCATCGCCAGTTAGGGCGCTTGTTTTGCTTCGCGCTCTGGGTTCGAATCTGATTGAAACGCCGCGTCTCACCGCACAACCCCCCGGCCTGGAAGTAAAAAAGCAGAGCCCGCTTCGCGGGTTTCCGCGAACACCTGCTGAACCGTCCGGCTGCGTTCCAAATTTCATTCAGCGAATATCCCGATGCGGCCGTGTGCAATAGCCCGGCACATCTGGGGCGTGTCATGAAATCGTATTTTCTGTTTCGTCGTTGGATCGCCGGCGAGTTCTTGTCCCGCGTGAATCCGGCCGTCTATTTCCGGCCACGGGCAGCGCAAAAATTGGCCTATCTTCGGCTCAACTCCCGTCAGGCGAGCGCCGGTGCGATCGCCAAGGCGACGTCGTTTTCAAACCAATTCTCGTCGTAAGCGCAAGGCTTCTCACTCGCGGGCTGAGCGCACTGCGGTCTGCCTCGCAAATCTTGCGGTGTTAGCGCGCCGGCTCGCGTGGCGCGGCGACGACATCCCGCTTTTTTACATTTCCTGAAGTTCCGCCGTGGCCGCCGCGGTTAACATACCTCCTGCACCCCCAACCAAGCGCGGATTTGTTCCGCGAAGCGAAGCCAGGCTTCATCCGTGCTCTCTCCCGCCGTCATCCATCCGGTTTCCGAATTGCCGCTGCAGCATCTGCAGGAAAGAGCTTTTGGCTATTTCCTCGCGCAGGTGAATCCCGCGAACGGTCTCATTCGCGACAAGGACGCGGATAACTGGCCGGCGAGCATCGCAGCGACGGGTCTGGCACTCGCGTGCTATCCGGTTGCGGTCGAACGCGGGATGATGAGCCGCGAAGCAGCTATCGCGCGCACGCTCGCGACGCTTTCGTTCTTCGATGCAAGTCCGCAGGGAACGGAGCCCGACGCGAGCGGCTATCGCGGCTTCTACTATCATTTCCTCGACATGCAGAGCGGTCGCCGTGCCTGGCAGAGCGAGCTATCGACCGTCGACAGCGCGTTCCTGATCGCCGGAATGCTCGCTGCGGCCACCTATTTCAACGACGACACCGCAGAGCAGCGACGCATCCGCGAGCTCGCGCGATCACTTTACGAGCGTGTCGACTGGCAATGGGCGAAAGCGCACGACGGCACGATCTCGCACGGCTGGCGACCGGAGAGCGGCTTCATTCCGTACCGGTGGCAAGGCTACGACGAAGGATTGCTGCTTTACGTCCTCGCGCTCGGCTCGCCCACGCACGCGCTGCCGCGCAGCACGTTCGAAGCCTGGGCCTCGACCTACGAATGGAAGCGCATCTACGACATCGATCATCTCTATTCGGCGCCGCTGTTCACGCACCAGCTTTCGCATGTCTGGATCGATTTTCGCGGAATCCAGGACGACTTCATGCGCGCGAAAGGCATCGACTACTTCGAAAACACGCGCCGCGCCACGCTGATTCAACAGCGCTACGCGATCGACAATCCGATGGGCTTCAAAGGCTACGGTGCCGATTGCTGGGGCATCACAGCCAGCGATGGCCCCGGACCTTCGACCATCAAGATCGATGGCGTCGTTCGCGAGTTCTACGACTACGAAGGCCGCGGCGCGCCGTACGGCATCGACGATGGAACGCTCGCTCCGTGGGCAGTCGTCGCCTCGCTGCCGTTCGCGCCGGAACTGGTGCTGCCGACGTTGCATCACTTCATGCACAGACTGCAGCTGCACGAGCAGCATCCATGCGGATTCAAGGCGAGTTTCAACCACACGTTCGTCGATTCGTCGCGCGGCGGCGCGGGTGGTTGGGTGTCGCCCTATTGCTTTGGCCTCAATCTCGGGCCGATCGTCTTGATGATCGAGAATCATCGCAGCGGCATGCTGTGGAACCTGGTGCACGGATCGCGCGATATCGTGCGCGGACTGCGCCAAGCAGGTTTCGAGGGCGGCTGGCTGAACGCCGCGACCGATGAGAGGTCCGATTCCTAAAGCGTCCGATTTTTCAACAGGTCAGCTTGATCGCCGCGAGCGATAATGCACGCGCGGCGCATTCATCCGCGATGGAGTGAACGATGGAACTCGGCATGGTGGGTCTGGGCCGCATGGGCGCCAACATGGTGCAGCGGCTTCTTCGCGGCGGTCACAGGGTGACCGGGTTCGACCCGAACGCCGACGCACGCAAGGGCATCGAAGCGAATGGCGCCGCGTCGGCGGAATCGTTGCGGCAACTCGCCGCGGCGCTGCCCTCCCCGCGCGTGATCTGGCTGATGGTTCCGGCAGGAAAAATTACCGACGACACGGTCGATGCGCTGCAGACACTGCTTGCAAAAGGAGACACCGTCGTCGACGGCGGCAACTCCAATTACAAGGACACCTTACGCAGAGCCGCCGCGTTTGCGGGCGCCGGCCTCAACTACATCGACTGCGGCACCAGCGGCGGCGTGTGGGGGTTGAAGGAAGGCTACAGCATGATGATTGGTGGCGATGAGCGCGCCGTCGAAACATTGCGACCGATTTTCGAAACGCTCGCGCCCGCGAAAGACCAAGGCTGGGGCCGCGTCGGTCCCGTCGGCGCCGGGCATTTCACCAAGATGATCCACAACGGCATCGAGTACGGCCTGATGCAGGCCTATGCCGAAGGCTTCTCGATCCTGCAGCACAAGAACGAATTCGCGCTGGATCTGAACCAGATCGGCGAAATCTGGCGCCAGGGCAGCGTCGTGCGTTCATGGCTGCTGGATCTGCTGACCGACGCGCTCCACAAGAACCCGACGATGAAAGGCGTCGCGCCGTACGTGGTCGATTCGGGCGAGGGCCGCTGGACCGTCAACGAGGCGATCGATCTCGACGTGCCGGCTCCCGTCATTACATTGTCGCTAATCGAGCGATTGCGCTCGCGCGACAGCGATTCGTTCGCCGACAAGCTGCTGGCCGCAATGCGCAATGAATTCGGCGGGCACGCGATAAAGAAGGAATGACGTGGCTGCTGCGCGCAACGCGACCGACGATGCAGGCGTGCGCTGGTTCCCTTTTGCGACAAGCGCTGCGCTTCGCGAAGATGCGCAACGACGCGTGGTCGAGGCCGCACGCGATGCGATCGCCGAGCGCGACCGTTTCATCATCGTCCTCGCGGGCGGCAATACTCCGCGCGCGCTGTATGAGGTTCTGCGCGATGCACAAACCGACTGGTCGCGCTGGCATATCTATTTCGGTGACGAGCGCTGCGTCGCGTCCGACGATCCGGATCGCAACAGCGTGATGGCGACCAACGCGTGGCTTGATCACGTGCCGATTCCATCGTCGCAACGCCATCCGATCCCCGCCGAGCTCGGCGCCGAAGCCGCCGCGCGGCACTATGCGCGCGAGCTCGAAAACATCGCCGAATTCGATCTGGTGCTGCTCGGTCTCGGCGAGGACGGGCACGTCGCGAGCCTTTTTCCCGTCGAAGCTGAAGATCGCGACGACTCTGCAGCCGATGTCATCGCGGTATTCCACGCACCGAAGCCGCCACCGGAACGCGTCTCGCTGACAGCGGCGCGCCTGAGTCGCACGCACGCTGTGCTGTTCCTGATCGAAGGCCTGTCCAAGCGCGATGCCGTGCGGCGCTGGCGTGCCGGAAAGGATATTCCGGCCTCGGGGATTCGGCCGCCGTCCGGCGTCGATGTTTTGCTGAGCGCCGACCTGCTCGCATAACAATCTGCGGAACGGACGCGCGCTGCCCGATCTTTCCACCGCGCACAAACGACGCGCGAACAACGCGCACCTACCCCGCCAGCAACGCCTTCGCTTTGCCGACGACGTTTTCGACCGTGAACCCGAATTCGCGCAAGATCACTTCTGCGGGCGCCGACGCGCCGAATCGCTCCACGCCGAGCATCGCGCCACGCGCGCCGATGTAACGTTCCCATCCTTGTGGCGAACCAAGCTCGACAGCGAGGCGCCGCGTGACCGTCGGCGGCAAGACTTCGTCGCGATATGCCTTTGATTGCGCCTCGAAGAGATCCCAGCTCGGCATCGAAACGCAGCGAACTGCGACGCCGTCACCGCGCAGGCTCTCCGCGGCCTGCACGATCAGACCGACTTCAGAACCGCTCGCGATCAGGATCACATCCGGCACGCGAGGCGCATCGTCATTGAGCACATAGGCGCCGCGTCGCAGGCCGTCCGCGCTGGCGTGGCGGGTGCGATCCAGCGTTGGAACATCCTGCCGGCTGAGTGCCAGCAGCACCGGTTTCCCGCGCGTTTCGATGGCGACTCGCCACGCCACGGCGGTCTCGTTCGCATCGCCCGGACGGATCAAAGTGAGGTTCGGAACCGCGCGCAGATTCGCTAGCTGCTCCACCGGCTGATGGGTCGGCCCGTCTTCGCCGAGCGCGACGCTGTCGTGCGTAAAGACGTGCACGACGTGCAAGCGCATGAGTGCGGCGAGCCGCATCGGAGGCCGCATGTAATCGGAAAAGATCAAGAACGTCGCGCCGTAGGGAATGAATCCGCCGTGCGCGGCGAGGCCATTCGCGATCGAACCCATCGCGTGTTCGCGCACTCCGAAGTGAATATTGCGGCCGGCGTAACTCCAGCCGCCGCCCGAGGAACCTTCGGTGTCTGCGCCCGGTTTTGCGGCCGGTTCGAAGTCGCCGAGATCCTTGAGCGCGGTGTGCGTCGAAGGATCGAGATCCGCCGAACCGCCGCAAAGCGCCGACAGTTTCGGCGCGATGGCGTTCATGACTTTGCCGCCTGCGACACGCGTCGCCATGCCTTTGGCATCGGCCGGAAACGCTGGAATCGCCGAGTTCCAACCATCGGGCAATTCGCCGCTCAGTCGGCCGCGCATTTCATTTGCAAGATCAGAAAACGCTTTCGCGTAGCTATCGAAGCGATCGTTCCATGCGGATTCGGCCTTCGCGCCGCGACCGATCGCTTCGCGAAAATGCTTGAGCGCATCGTCCGGAAGAAGAAACGGCGGCTCAATGGGCCAGCCGAGCGCTTGCTTGGTCTTCTTGACGTTCTCGACGCCGAGCGGCGATCCGTGCGCTTTGTAGCTGTCTTGTTCGGGCGAGCCAAAACCGAGGTGCGTGCGGACAAGAATCAGCGAAGGCCGCGCGACATCGGCGCATGCGCTGTCGATCGCTGCGGCAATCCCATCTATGTCGTTGCCGTCGTCGACACGGATCGCTTGCCAGCCGTACGCCTCGAAACGTCGCGCACGATCTTCCGAAAAAGCGATGTCGGTGCCGGCAGCGAGCGTGACTTGATTGTCATCATAGAGGCAGATCAGCTTGCCGAGCTTGAGATGTCCCGCGAGCGAAGCCGCTTCGGAGCCGATGCCTTCCATCAGATCGCCATCGCTGACGATTGCCCAGGTTCGATGATCGATCGGCGCGTGGCCGTCGCGGTTGTAACGTGCCGCGAGATGCGCTTCGCCGATCGCCATGCCGACTGCGTTCGCAAGTCCCTGCCCGAGCGGCCCGGTCGTGACCTCAACGCCGGGCGTGTGACCGCGTTCGGGATGTCCGGGCGTGCGGCTTCCCCATTGGCGGAATTGTTTGATGTCATCCAGCGAGAGATCGTAACCGTTGACGTGCAGCAGACTGTACAAGAGCGCCGAGCCGTGCCCCGCCGACAACACGAAACGGTCGCGGTCGGCCCATTCCGGATTCGCCGGATTGTGCTTGAGATAGCGCGACCACAGAATGTACGCCATCGGCGCCGCACCGAGCGGAAGGCCCGGGTGTCCGCTGTTCGCTTTCTGCACCATGTCGACCGAGAGAAAACGCAGCGCGTTGATGCAGGTTTGATCGATGTTGTTCGCCATGGCTTTTTCCTTCGTGCCTTCGCTTCGTCACGATTACGCAGCGTCGAGTGCGGCGTCGACGATGCTCTGCGCTTCCTTGAGTATGTCTTTGAGATGCGCGTCGCCGTTGAAGCTCTCCGCATAGATCTTGTAGATCGCCTCGGTGCCTGACGGCCGCGCGGCGAACCAGCCGCTGTTGGCGATCACCTTGATTCCGCCGATCGGCGCGTCGTTGCCCGGAGCGCGATCGAGCACTTGTTCAATCGCTTCGCCGGCGAGACGATCGTCGCGAACGCGATCCGGCGTCAGCTTGGCAAGCCTTGCTTTCTGCTCGTCGCTTGCCGCGGCTTCGACGCGATCGGACACCGGCGCGCCGAGTTCTTTCGTGAGGTCCTGGTACACTTCGGCCGGATCCTTTCCGCAGCGAGCCGTGATCTCGGCCGACAGGAGCGCGGGAACGATTCCATCCTTGTCGGTCGCCCACACCGATCCATCGCGACGCAACAGCGATGCGCCAGCACTCTCTTCGCCGCCGAAGCCGAGCGAACCATCGAAGAGTCCGGCAGAAAACCACTTGAATCCGACCGGCACCTCGTAGAGCCGACGACCCAAGCGCTTCGTGACGCGATCGATCATCGCGGTGCTGACCAGCGTCTTGCCAACTGCGGCATGCGCATTCCACTGCGGGCGATGACGAAACAGATAATCGATCAGCACGGAAAGATAGTGATTGGGCTCCATGAGACCGTCACTGCGCGTGACGATGCCGTGCCGATCGTGATCGGTGTCGCAGCCGAACGCGACGTCGTATCGATCCTTCAGCGCGATCAGCCGCTGCATCGCATAGGACGACGATGGGTCCATGCGGATGCGTCCGTCCCAATCGACCGTCATGAACGCAAATTGCGGATCGACCGTTTCGCTGACGACCGTGAGATCGAGCTTGTAGCGATCCGCAATCGGCGCCCAATAATGTACGCCGGCGCCGCCGAGCGGATCGACGCCCATGCGGATGCCTGCGCTGCGAATCGCGTCGAAATCGATGATGTTGCCGAGATCGGCGACGTAGCTTGCGAGGTAGTCGTGCTCGTGCGTCGTGTTCGCGCTTCTCGCGCGTGAAAGGGGAATCCGCTTGACGCCCTCGAGTCCGGCTTCTAACAGCGCGTTTGCGCGCTTCTGCACCCAACCGGTGACGTCGGTGTCTGCCGGCCCGCCGTTCGTCGGGTTGTACTTGAAACCGCCGTTGTCCGGCGGATTGTGCGATGGCGTGATCACGATGCCATCGGCAAGACCTGTCGTCCGGCCGCGGTTGTGCACGAGTATCGCGTGCGAGATCGCCGGCGTCGGCGTGAACTCGCCGCCTGCGGATATCATCGTTTGCACGCCGTTCGCCGCGAGCACTTCGAGCGCGTTCTCGAACGCGGGCGCCGATACCGCATGCGTGTCCGCGCCGATGAACAACGGCCCGTCGATGCCCTGAGTCTTTCGGTAGTCGCAGATCGCCTGGCTCATCGTCAGGATGTGCGCCGCGTTGAAGGTGCGCTCGAATGGATTTCCGCGATGACCGGAAGTCCCGAACGCCACGCGCTGCGAAGGTTCCGATGGATCGGGCTTCAGGTCCGCATACGCTGCGAGCAGTTTCGGCACGTCGACAAGGATCGAAGGCGGCGCCGGCTTGCCCGCCAGCGGGCTGACACGCTGGCTCATTTCGTTTTCCCGGAATCGTTTCGCGCGCGCAGATTTCTGTAGCGGCGGATCAATGCGTTCGTGGAGCTGTCGTGCGCGAGTTCCGGCACGCGCTCCGACGCGACTTCGGCCGCGGTCGCCTTCGCAAGCTGCTTGCCGAGCTCGACGCCCCATTGATCGAACGAGTCGATATCCCAGATCACGCCCTGCACGAAGACACTATGTTCGTACAGAGCAACTAGAGTCCCGAGCGCATGCGGCGTGAGTTTGGACATCAGGAGAGTCGTGCTCGGCCGGTTGCCTTCGAACGTGCGATGCGGCACGAGGGTTTCGGGCGCACCTTCGGCTCGAACTTCGGCAGCCGTCTTGCCGAATGCCAGCGCCTCGCCCTGCGCGATCAGATTGGCAACCAGAAGATCATGCTGATCGCTGCCGGCCGGCGCATCGCCGAACGAAACCGGAATCGGATTCAGCGGCTCGCCGAAACCGATGAAATCGCACGGAACGATGCGCGTGCCCTGATGCAGCAACTGGTAGAAGGAATGCTGGCCGTTCGTGCCGGGCTCGCCCCAATAGATCGGCCCGGTCTCGTAGTCGACGAGGGCGCCGCCCGAGGTCACGTGCTTGCCGTTGCTCTCCATCGTCAACTGTTGCAGATACGCCGGAAAGCGCTTCAGGTACTGCTCGTAAGGCAACACCGCGACCGTCGCCGAATCGAGAAAATTCGCGTTCCAGATCGCCAGCGTTCCCATCAGCACGGGCAGGTTCCGCTCGAACGGCGTCGTGCGGAAATGCATATCCATCGCATGGAAACCGTCCAGCATCGCGCGGAAATGCTCGGGCCCGATCGCGATCAGTGTCGACAGACCGATCGCCGACTCCATCGAATAGCGGCCGCCGACCCAATCCCAGAAACCGAACATGTGCGCGGTGTCGATACCGAACGCACGCACCGCGTCGGCGTTCGTCGAGACGGCCACAAAGTGGCGAGCGACGGCCTTGTCGTCGCCGAGCGCGCTGAGGCACCAGCGGCGCGCCGCGTGCGCGTTGGTCAACGTTTCGAGCGTCGTGAACGTTTTCGAGCAGACGATGAATAGGGTTTCTGCGGCGTTGAGATCGCGTGTCGCCTCGGCGAAATCGGTGCCGTCGACATTCGAGACGAACCGGAAATTCATTTCGCGCGCGCTGTACGCACGCAATGCCTCGTACGCCATCACAAGGCCGAGATCCGAGCCGCCGATGCCGATGCTGACGACGTTGCGGATGCGCTGTCCGGTGTGACCTTTCCACGCGCCGCCGCGCACCTTGTCGGCGAACGCCGTCATGCGGTCAAGCACGGCGTGGACATCGGGCACGACGTCGTGGCCATCGACGATGATTTTTTCTTCGCGCGGAGCGCGCAGCGCAACGTGCAGCACCGCGCGATTCTCGGTGGTATTGATCTTGTCGCCGCGGAACATCGATTCGATGCGACGGGACAAGCCGCGCACCTCGGCGAGGCTCCGCAGGAGTTTCAGGGTTTCCGCATCGACGCGCTGCTTCGAATAGTCGAAGTAGATGCCGACATCCTCGACGACGAAGCGTTCTCCGCGCCCGGCATCTCCGGCGAACAACTCGCGCAAGTGACGCTTGCGCATCACGCTCGCGTGCCTGGCGAGCGCGTTCCACTCGGCCAGCGTCGTAAGATCCGGGCTGTTGCTCATGCGACGCGGCCGGTGGTGAGCCCGCGCGCCTTGTCGGCAATGCGCTGGAGCAACTCGTTCCATGATTTGACGAACGCTTGCGCACCTTCGTTCTGCAGTCTTGCCGCGAGCGCGGTGATGCCTAGGCCGGCACGCGAGATGTGTGCGAGCGTCGCGTCGCAGTCGCCACCGTCTTCGGCCATCACGCCGTCAAGACGGCCGTGATCTGCGAACGCATGCAAGGTCTTTTCCGGCATGGTGTCGATCGTGTCGGGAGCGGCAAGCGCGGTGACGTAGAGCGTATCCGATGCCGAGGGATCTTTCGTGCCGGTGCTCGCCCAGAGGAGGCGCTGCGGACGTGCGCCGGCCGCGACAAGCTTCTGCCAGCGCGGCGACGCGAGCAGCCGGCGATATTCGCGGTAGGTCTGCTGGGCAACCGCAATGCCGAGCCGGTTGTGCAGTTCCTCGGGCAGTTCCTTGTTCGCAGCGACGTCCCAGCGGCTGATAAAAAGCGAGGCAACTGAAGCGACGTCCGGCGATCGACCCGCCACAATGCGCCGCTCGATACCGCGCAGGTACGCTTCGGCCGCGGCGACATACTGCTCGCTCGAAAAGAGCAGTGTCACGTTGATCGGCACGCCCGAGAAGATCGATTCCTCGATCGCCGGAATGCCTTCCGGCGTGCCCGGAATCTTGACGAAAAGATTGTCGCGACCGGCATCTTGATGAATGCGCTTCGCTGCGGCGATCGATCCTGCGGTATCGCCCGCGAGCAGCGGCGAGACCTCCATTGATACCCAGCCGTCGACATGTCCGCTCGCGTTGAATACCGAGCGGAAGAGATCCGCGGCGCGCCGCAGGTCGTCGAGCGCGAGATCCATGAACAGTGCTTCGCCGTTCTGCCCCTGTTGAGTCTTCTTGAGTATGTCTTCGTCGTACGCATGGCCTTCGCCGATCGCGGCATCGAAGATGCTGGGGTTCGACGTGAGACCGGTGATCGCATAGTCGGCGATGTAGCGCGCCAGGGTGCCGTCGTCGAGCAACGTTCGGGTGATGTTGTCGAGCCAGAGGCTCTGGCCCAGTGAATGCAGTTGCTGCGTCGTCTTCATGATGGACTCCATTTCGATTCGGCTCGACGACCTCCGCACAGTCGGCACCGATGCTGTTCAACAGGGATTGATCGCCTCGAGCGTCGGATCGTGCCAGCCTTCTTCGGCAGTGATGCGCGAGGCTTCTTTCGGACCCCAGCTGCCGGGCTCGTAGCCTATGACCGGCGTTTCATGGCCAAGCGCACGGTCAACGACTGCCCACGCGGCTTCGACGCATTCGTCGCTGATGAAAAGCGTGTTGTCGCCGCGCATCGCATCGCCGAGAAGGCGTTCATACGGCGATTTGTTGCG
>DASYJJ010000134.1:0-6898 GCA_035996605.1 Rhodanobacteraceae bacterium | reverse complement strand
CTCAAGACACCCGAGCATTCCGGTTTGGGTTTTCGTCTTCAGCCCTCAACTCCCGGCTCTATAATCCGCCACCCCGCAAGGATTCGCCTTCCATGTCCCAAGCGATGATGAAAGCCCTGGTCAAGCGCGACGCCGCGCCGGGCATCTGGATGGAACAGGTTCCGGTTCCCGAGATCGGACCCAACGACGTGCTGATCAAGCTCGAGAAGACCGCGATCTGCGGCACTGACCTGCACATCTACAAATGGGACGAGTGGTCGCAGCGGACCATCAAGCCGGGCCTGGTCATCGGACACGAATTCGTCGGCCGCATCGTCGACATCGGACCAGGCGTGCGCGGCTACACGGTCGGCCAGCGCGTTTCCGCCGAAGGCCATGTGGTCTGCGGCGTCTGCCGCAACTGCCGCGCCGGCAGACAGCATCTTTGCCCGAATACCGTCGGCATCGGCGTCACGCGCAACGGCGCGTTTGCCGAGTTCGTGGCCGTGCCCGCGTCGAACCTCTGGCCGATCCCGGACCAGATTCCGAGCGAGCTCGCCGCGTTCTTCGATCCGTACGGCAACGCCGCGCACTGCGCGCTCGAATTCGACCTGATCGGCGAGGACGTGCTGATCACCGGCGCAGGTCCGATCGGCATCATCGCGGCCGGAATCGCCAAGCACGTCGGCGCCCGCAACGTCGTCGTCACCGACGTCAACGACTATCGCCTCAAGCTCGCCGCGGATATGGGCGCAACGCGCGTGGTCAACGTTTCCAAGCAGTCCGTGAAAGACGTCGTCAAGGACTTGCACATGGAAGGCTTCGACGTCGGCCTCGAAATGAGCGGCAACCCGCGCGCGTTCAACGACATGCTCGACTGCATGTATCACGGCGGCAAGATCGCGCTGCTCGGCCTCCTGCCGAAGGGCGCCGGCATCGACTGGGACAAGGTCATCTTCAAGGGTCTCGTGCTGCACGGCATCTATGGCCGGCGCATGTATGAAACCTGGTACAAGATGACGCAGATGGTGCTCACCGGCTTTCCTCTGCAGAAAGTGCTCACGCATCAGATTTACATCGATGATTTCCAGAAGGGCTTCGATCTGATGGATTCGGGCAATTGCGGGAAGGTCGTCTGTTCGTGGAATTAGAGCGCGGCAGCGCTTCCGGTGCCGTCGGACCCGCACCGGCGCGCCGTTCGTGGTTCCGCCGCGAATCGGTCAGCATTGCCGAGCTCGGCGTGCAGACATTCGCCGTCGTGCTCGGCATCCTGCTCGCACTCGCGATCGACGACTGGCGCAAGGAACGCGAAACGCGCGAGAGCACCGCCGCCGCGATGAGCGCCATTCGCGCGGAGCTCGAAACGAACAGCGGGCAGGTCGCCGAAACGCACGAGCGCGCGCAACCGCTGCCGATCGGTTTCTGCCGCGGCGTGGTCGACGAGCTCGCGCACCTCAACGACAACGCCGAGGCTGCCTACGCCAAGGCGATAAAAGCCGCTCACAGCTGAGTATCCAGCGCCGATGGCCGACCGCCGCCTCCGCGATCTGATCGAGAGTGCGCTCACCGAGCTCGCGAGCGCACCGCTGCTCGTCGCGCACAGCGGTGGTCTCGATTCGACCGTGCTGCTGCACGCGCTCGCGCATTCGGCCTCGGCTCGGGAGCGCGGATTGCGCGCCGTGCACGTCGATCATCGATTGCATTCCGACAGCGCGATGTGGTCGCGCCACTGCAAGGACTTTGCCGAAATGCTCGGCGTGCCGCTCGAGGTACGCACAGTCGAAGTCGCGCGCGCGGCGGGGCTCGGTCTCGAAGCGACGGCGCGGCGAGCGCGCTACGGAGCCATCGAGGCGATGCTGGCGGAAGGAGAAATCGTCGCGCTCGGGCATCATCGCGACGATCAGGCCGAGACGGTACTTCTGAAACTCCTCCGCGGCGCGGGACCCGAAGGACTCGGCGCGATGCGTGGTTTGCGCCGGTTCGGTCAGGGGTTCGCCTGGCGGCCATTGCTGACACTTCCGCGTGCGACGTTGCGCGGATATGCCGAACATCATCGGCTGACATGGATCGAGGATCCGAGCAACTCCGACGTATCGCTCGATCGCAATTTCCTTCGCATCGAGGTATTGCCGCGCATCGTCCGGCGCTGGCCGGAAGCTGAAACCAGCATCGCGCAAAGCGCGACCTGGGCGCGCGCCGCGGCGGATTTCATCGACGACGAAGCCGAGCGCGCGCTCGCCGGCGTGCAGGGGCTCGATCCGACGACGTTGCGCTTTCGCGAATGGCTCATGCTCGCGGATGCGTTACGCGATCCGGTGCTGCGCCGCTGGCTGCGCAGCATCGCGTTGCCTGAGCCGACTCAGTTCCAGGTCGCCGAGCTCGTGCGTCAACTCGCCGAAGCCGGGGAAGATCGCCAGCCCTGCGTGCGCTGGCCCGGCGTCGAGGTGCGGCGTTATCGCGATCTCCTTCATGCACTGCCGCCATTGCAGCTGCCGCCACTCGATTGGAGCGCCGAGTTCACCGGCGAGGCGCTGGCACTGCCGGCGGATGTCGGCACCTTGCAGCTTCTTTCCAACCGTTCAGGCGCGGCAGCGCCGCGTCTCAACGAGTCCGCCAGCGTGCGTTTTCGACGCGGTGGTGAAAGCCTGCGGCTGCAAGGCGGCGCGCACACGCGCGAGCTGCGTGATCTCTTGCAGGAGGCCGGCATTCCGCCGTGGCAACGCAGCAGGCTGCCGCTCGTGTTCGATACCGATGGCGCGCTGCTCGCGGTCGCCGATCTCTGGATCAGCGATGCTGGCGCGGAACGCCTTGCGCGCGCAGACGCTCGGCTCGACTGGTCCACCGGCTCACCCACCGGTCCGATTGATCTTGCCGTTGCGCTGAGCTAGCGTGCGCGCCATGCCGCAGACCGCTGACACGTCCCAGATCGCAGATTTCGAAAAATCGCTCGACGAGCTCGAGCAGCTGGTGTCGCGCATGGAACAGGGCGAACTCAGCCTCGACGACTCACTGAAATCGTTCGAGCGCGGCATCGCGCTGTATCGCAACTGCCAGAACGCGCTCGAACAGGCTGAGCTGCGCGTGAAACAGCTGCTCGATCCGGCGGCGCCCGAAAGCGCGGTGCCGTTCGATCCCGATACTCCGTAATTCTTGCGATCGTCCGTGATCGCTTTTCCGTGCCACCACGATGCGAAGTGGCGGAGGATGGCGATCTGCCAGTCCAACGCGGCCATCCTTGGCCGCACTTTTCAACAAAAGCACTTGCGGTCGAGGCTATGAGCGACTTGTTTTTTGAGCTTCTCGGTCTTTTCGCATGAGCGACTTGTCTCCCGAACTCCTCATCCTTTCCGCGCGCGCCGACGCCGTGCTCGTGCGCGTGCTGCCGCCCGAGAACCAGCCGCCGATCGAATTGCATCGCGCGATGCGCTACGCGGTGCTCGGCGGTGGCAAGCGTTTGCGTCCTCTGCTCGTCTACGCGGTTGGCCAGACACTCGGCGCGCCGCCCGAGCGGCTCGATGCAGCCGCGGCGGCGGTCGAGATCATTCACGCGTATTCGCTCGTGCACGACGACCTGCCGGCGATGGACGACGACAACCTGCGTCGCGGGCGTCCGACCTGTCATGTCGTATTCGGCGAAGCGATGGCGATCCTCGCCGGCGACGCGCTTCAGGCGCTGGCGTTCGAAGTGCTCGCGCACGATCCGGCACTCGATGTCGATGCCGAAGTGCGCGTCCGGATGTTGCAAACGCTCGCCGCCGCCTGCGGTTCGCACGGCATGGCCGGCGGCCAGGCCTTCGATCTCGCCGCCGTCGGCAAGATTCTGAGCGCCGCCGAACTCGAGCGCATGCATGTGCACAAGACCGGTGCGCTGATCCGCGCGTCGGTGCGGCTCGGCGCGCTCGCGGCCGGCGTCGGCGATGCCGCGATGCTCGATGCGCTCGAACGCTACGGTCATGCCGCGGGGCTCGCATTCCAGGTCCGCGACGATCTCCTCGATATCGAGGCCGGCACCGAGCAGCTCGGCAAGACCGCGGGCAAGGACGCAGCTTCGTCGAAGCCGACCTATCCGGCCATTCTCGGTTTGGATGCGTCGCGCGCGGAACTCACCGCGCTGACCACAGCGGCACTCGCCGCCGTCGATGTCCTGGGTGCACGCGCGAAACCGCTGCGCGATCTCGCGCGTTTCGTCGCCGAGCGTTCGAGCTAGCCGGTACGCGCGAACGCGCGTCTATTTCACGAGCCGCAGCGTGAACGGATAGCGGTAGTGCTCGCCGGCGTTGGCCTTGACGGCAGCGATGATCGTCAGCACCAGCCAGGCGACGAACAACCCGAGACACGCAGGAACGGTGATCAGAAGACCGATGCCGAGCGTGATGATCGTGAAAAGCCACAACGCCACCGCGGCGATGATCACGGTGATGTTGAAATTCAGCGCCTCTTTGGCTTGCTCGCCGGCGAACGGCAGCGTGTCGCGCTTGATCAGCCACACCAGTAGCGGGCCAAGCACGCAGCCGATGCCGGTAATGAACGCGCTCAGCGCCGAAAGATGTCCGAGCATCGCCCACGTGCGCTCATCGCTGACGGTCGGCGCCGGTATTTCAGTCTGCGGTGCGGTCGGTGTCACGCTTTCGTTCTCGCTCATGCGCGATGCTCCGGGAGGAAGACGCCGCCACTATTTCGCATCGATGCGCGGAATTCAATCGCTGGAAGTCACGTGAGCCGGAAGTCACGGGCTCGCAAATGCGGGCTCGGCAGCGCCGAGAGCCTCTGTACACGCCCGCGCTGTGTAAACGGCGTGATCGCCGAACGACGCGACGCGCCCCGACCGGCAAACCGCGCGTTTATTCGCTACTCGCCCGCAACCGTCATGCGCTCGATCAGGATCGAACCACTGAGAATATGCGAGCGCGGATCGACATCGCGTCCGACCGCTGCAATGCGCTGGAACATGTCGCGCAGATTCGACGCGATCGTTATTTCCTCGACCGGATAGGCGATCTCGCCGTTCTCGACCCAGAAACCCGAAGCGCCGCGCGAATAGTCGCCCGTGATCAGCGAAACACCCTGCCCCATCAATTCGGTGACGACGAGTCCGCTGCCCATGCGCTTCAGCAACGCAGGAAAATCCTCCGTGCCAGGCTCGACGATCACGTTGTGCACACCGCCGGCATTGCCGGTGGATTCGAGCCCGAGCTTGCGCGCCGAATAACTGCCGAGAATGTAGCGCGCAAGCACGCCGTCGGCGACGAGATCCGAATCGCGCGTCGCGACGCCCTCCGCATCGAACGCCGTCGAACCGTGCCCGCGCGGGATGTGCGGGCGCTCGACGATGCGCATCCATTCCGGAAACACACGCTTGCCGACGTGATCGACAAGAAAACTCGCACGCCGATACAACGCGCCGCCGCTGACGGCCGAAAGGAAATGCCCGATCACCCCGCGCGCGGTTTCCGGGACGAACAAAACAGGACATTCGCGCGTCGAAAGCTTTCGTGAACCGAGCCGCGCGACCGTGCGCTCCGCCGCTTTGCGACCGATTTCGGAGGCTGGCTTGAAATCACCCGCCGCGCGGGCGATGTCGTACCAGTAGTCGCGCTGCATACCGGCGTCGTCTTCGGCGATCAGAGCACACGACAGCGAATGACGCGTGCCGCGTTCGGTTCCGCTGAAGCCGAGCGAATTCGCATACGCGGTCATCGCCGCGCCGACCTGCACCGTTGCACCTTCGGAATTGTCGATGCGCGGATCGAACGCGCGACCCGCATCCTCGATCTCGATGCCGAGCCGGATCGCCTCTTCGGCCGTGATGTCCCACGGATGCCAGAGATCGAGGTCGGGAATCTCGCGCGCCAGCAGCCGCGGATCGGCAAGTCCATTCGCCGGATCCTCTTCGGTGTAGCGCGCGATCGCGCAGGCGTGATCGATGGTCTGGGCGATCGATTTTGGATCGAGATCGGCGGTGCTCGCCGAACCTTTGCGCCGCCCAAAATAGACGCTGACCGATACGCCCCGATCGCGCGTCCGCTCCACGGTTTCGACTTCGCCCAGGCGCACGTTGACGCTGAGGCCTGCGTCGATGCTGGCGGCGACGTCGGCCTCGCTCGCGCCTTTCGCGCGGCAGTGCCGGATCACATCGTCCGCGATTTCCTGCAGACGGCTTAGATCGGCCAAACTGGTATCTTTGTCGATGACGATGTCGTTCACTGGTTTGACGTAACCCATTTGATGTCCTGATGCCTCGCCGCAACGTACCGAGCGATCCACCCGAGGAGTTGCTGCCGCCGAGCCGGAGCCAGCAACGCCGCGACGCGCTCGAAATCTTCAAACTCGCCGAAACGCTGGCTTCGCTGAGCGATGCGCAACTCCTGCGCCTGGCGCTCGCCGACGAGCTTCGCGCCGAAGTCGTGCGGACGCGCGCGATCACTTCGCACATCGCCCGCAAGCGCGAGACGCAATTTCTCGCCAAGCAGTTGCGCAAGCTCGACGAGAGCGAACTCGAACCGATCCGCGCCACGCTCGAACACGATCGCGCGCAGGCGCATCAAGATGCCGCCGCGCTGCACAAGCTCGAAGCCTGGCGCTTGCGGCTGATCGACGAAGGCGACACGGCACTCGACGAGCTCATTGCGCTTTATCCATCGGCCGACCGGCAACGCTTGCGCCAGCTGGCGCGGAACGCACGCGTGGAGCGCGACGCTGGAAAACCGTTGCACGCGTATCGCGAGCTGTTTCGGGCGTTGCGCGATTTGCTGCTTTAGCCCTCTCCCCGTCGCGAAGCGATAGGGAGAGGGGTGCTCTTCGCGAAATCAAAAGCGCCTCCTCAACCTGCCGCTCCCCCAACGAAAAGCCGTTGGGAAAAGGGGAATATCGTCGTCTACGCCGCCGTACCACCGACCGTCATCGCATCGATTTTCAAAGT
>DASYJJ010000133.1:0-7282 GCA_035996605.1 Rhodanobacteraceae bacterium | reverse complement strand
CTCCTCGGCGACGAGCTGCGCGGTGTCGTGGTCGATGACTTGATTGATCGTTGCCATCACGCCCATCTTGAAAAGTGCCTTGACGACTTCGGCACCCTTCACCGCCATCTTGTTGGCGAGATCGGCAACCGTAATCGATTCGCCCACGGCGACTTCACGCACGACCGGTGCGGTCGGACGCGAGAACGCATGCGCGGGACCCGAACGTGCAGGCTCGACCTGGCGCGCCCTTGGCTTCTTACGGCCTGTGCGACGCGCGCTGCCTTCCTGCGAGAGATGAAGCTCGGCGCCGAAATAACTCTTGGCGACGCCACTCTCGTCGACTTCGGCATCGCCTGCGGGCATGCGATGCGAGCCGTGCTTCTGCTTGTGCCGATGCGGCGCCTCGTTTTCGCGGCCGCGATCGTGACGCGGACGCTCCGCTTCTTTTGCTGCGGGCGCGGGCGCTGCCGGCGCATCACGGCGAGGTTTCGTGTCCGTGTCGCGTTTGGACAGTGCTTCTTCGTCGGCCTTGCGCTTGGTTTCTTCTTCGGCAGCCTTGCGTCGCGCTTCTTCGGTAGCGCGCAGTTTCGCGTCCTCTTCCTGACGCCGGCGCTCGGTCTCCGCGCGAACGGCTTCTTCGGATTCACGCTTGAGCTGCGATTCCTCGAGTTTGCGGATCGCGTCTTCGCGCTGTGGATCGATCTGCGCGCCAGCTTCTTCTTCGACGACGCTGCGCTTCACATAGGTGCGCTTCTGGCGCACTTCGACATTGACCGTCTTCGCGATCGCGCCGCGTTGGCCTGGCGTTACGGTGATCTCGCTGACCGTGCGCCGCTTCAACGTGATCTGCCGCGGCGATGACGTGGTCTCGACCGGCGCTTCGTGCTTGCCGTGCGTGCGACGCAGGAAGCCGAGCAGCTTCACCTTTTCGGTGCTGCTGATGACCTGCTCAGGGTCGTTGAATTTCATGCCGGCCTCGGCGAGCTGCGCAAGCAGCTTGTCGATCGGCGTGCCGAGCACCTTGGCCAGTTGTTTGATCGTGACGTCCGACATCAATGTACTCCCTGACCTTGCGCGACCCGTATCCACGTTCCTGCCGACGGCGTTTCGGTAAACACCGGGCCGATCAGGACGACACTGCCTCGCGCGCGGCCATGATCAGCGCCGCCGCCTTTTCCTCGTCGAGCCCGTCGATCGCGAATTCCATCAACTCGTCGGTGGCGAGATCGGCGAGATTTTCGCGCGTGATGACGCCATGCTGCGCGAGCTCGAATGCAATGCCTTCGTCCATGCCCTCGATCTCTACAAGATCTTCGGCGGGCTTGTGTTCCTCGATTTCCTCTTCGACCGCAAGCGCATCGGTGAGGAGCGCATCGCGTGCGCGCGCACGAAGTTCCTCGACGATGTCCTCGTCGAAGCCTTCGATGCCGAGCAGCTCGGCAGTTGGTACGTAGGCGATTTCCTCGACCGTCGAGAAGCCTTCCTGCACGAGGATCTGCGCGATTTCGGTGTCGACCTCGAGTTTTTCCTGGAACAGAAGACGCGCGGTCTCCTGCTCGGCTTCGCTCTTCTGACGCACTTGGTCGGCGGTCATGACGTTGAGCTGCCAGCTGGAAAGCTTGCTGGCCAGGCGCACGTTCTGCCCGCCGCGACCGATCGCCTGCGAAAGCTTGTCCTCGGCAACGGCAATGTCCATGGAATGCTTTTCTTCGTCGACGATGATCGACTGCACTTCGGCCGGCGCCATCGCGTTGATGACGAACTGCGCTGGGCTGTCGTTCCACAGCACGATGTCGATGCGCTCGCCGTTCAACTCGTTCGACACCGCCTGCACGCGCGAGCCGCGCATGCCGATGCAGGCGCCGATCGGATCGGTACGGTGATCGTGCGCGAGCACGGCGATCTTGGCGCGATCACCCGGATCGCGCGCGCACGCCTTGATCTCGACGAGACCCTGGCCGACTTCCGGCACTTCGAGCTTGAAGAGCTCCATCATCAGCTCAGGCGCGGTGCGCGAGACGAACAGCTGCGGTCCACGCAGCTCCGCCTTCACTTCGTAGAGATAGCCGCGCAGGCGATCGCCGGCGCGCACGGATTCGCGCGGAATCGCGCGGTCGCGCGGCACGAATGCCTCTGCGTTGCCGCCGAGATCGAGAAAAATGTTGCCGCGTTCGACGCGCTTGACGATGCCGGTGATGAGCTCGCCCACGCGATCCTTGTACGCATCGACGACCTGCGCACGCTCAGCTTCGCGCACGCGCTGCACGATGACCTGCTTGGCAGCCTGCGCGGCGATGCGTCCGAATTCCGGATTCTCGATCTGCTCTTCGACGAAACCGCCGACATCGATGCCGGGCTTCTCGTCGACCGCGTCCATGAGACGGATCTGGCGATCCGGCGATTCCATGACAACATCGTCCGGCACCACTTCCCAGCGGCGGAAAGTCTCGTAGTCGCCGCTGTCGCGATCGATCGCGACACGCACGGCGACGTCCTGTTCGAAGTAGCGCTTCTTGGCGGCCGAGGCCAGCGCGGCTTCCATCGCGTCGAAGATGACTGCCTTGGGCACGCCTTTCTCGTTGGCGACAGCGTCCACCACGAGCAAAAGTTCCTTGCTCATGTTCTTGGGCACTTCAGGGACCGCGTTGCGCCCGGCGGATTTCTTTCCCGTTTTTGATTCAGCTGCTCGTATGTTCATCAGAAGTCTTCGCCTGATTGGCTTACTTTTTCCTGCGTTTCTTTGCGCCGTCTTTTGCGGGCGCACTTTCATCGTATTCGCGACGCGCTGCGGCAAGACCCAACGCCGCGTAGTCCGGCGCGAGCCGCGCTTTCGCGATGTTCGCGTGCACGATCGCAACCAGCGTGCCGTCTTGATCGATGACGATGCGATCGCCCTCGATCTCCTTTATCTTTCCGTGGAACCGCTTGCGTCCGTCCAGCGGCAAGTTCACGTTGATCTTCACCGCTTCGCCGACGAAGCGCGCGAAATGCGCAGGCGTGAACAGCGGCCGGTCGAGTCCAGGCGACGACACTTCGAGCGTGTAGCGCCCGGCAACCGGATCGTTCACATCGAGCAGCGCCGAAATTTCGCGACTGGCGCGCTCGCAATCGTCGATCGTCACCGGACGTTCCGGAGCGTCGACATAGACGCGCAAAAGGCTGCCGCCGTGACCCGGGCTGAACTCGATGCCGACGAGCTCCAGACCCAGATCGCCGACTAGTGGCGCCAGAAGCGCATTCAATTCCTCTTCTTTCATGATGGTGAAAAACCAAAAAATCTGGAAAAAAAAATGGGCGCAAGGCCCATTCCGTAGTCCGCCGTTGTCTTGCATCCCAACATCGGCAAGATGCGCTTCCTGCGCCGAACGTTACCCATATTGCAAAATCGGGACTTCGTGCCGCGATTTGCAATCAACCCGCGCGGGCTCAAAAAAGGGCCTGCGCCGGCGCATCCTGCGCCGAAAAATAAGGCCACTCAAAGTGGCCTCCGTCAAAACCTGGTAGCGGGGGCAGGATTTGAACCTGCGACCTTCGGGTTATGAGCCCGACGAGCTGCCAGACTGCTCCACCCCGCATCAGCCAAGCGAGCAGTGTATCGGCCGCCACGCGGCGCTGCAAGGTGGCACAGTATTTGAAGCCGTTTTCCGGCGATTCAAGAGCGGGCTTTTTGCGGCCAGAGCGCCCTACGAGACGGGCAGGAACGCACGAGTACACCAATCCAGAAGTGGACCCCATGCAATCCCGAGCACCAGCAGCGCGAGCCCATTGATGGAAAGTGCCCAGCGGAACGCAAGATCCGCGGGCAGATCCAGCGGCGCATCGTCGGCTGGCTCGTCGAAATACATCACCTTTACGACGCGCAGGTAGTAATAGAGACCGATGATCGCGAAAACAATCGCGACGATCGCGAGCCACAGCTGCCCTGCATCGATCGCAGCTTTCAGCACCATCAATTTTGCGAAGAATCCGAACAACGGCGGCACGCCGGCGAGCGAGAACATCGCGATCGCCATCACGCCCGCGTACCAGGGATTGCGCTGGTTCAGGCCCTTGAAGTCGTCGATTTCCTCGGCTTCGAATCCGGTGCGCGCGAGCATCAGGATCATGCCGAACGCAACGGTCGCCATCAATGCATAGCTGATTGCGTAGAAAAGCGCAGCTGCAAATCCACTCGGGGTCCCATTGACGAAACCGAGAAGCAGGAAGCCAATGTGCGAGATGGTCGAGTAGCCGAGCAGTCGCTTCAGATTGGTCTGCGCGATGGCGAAGACATTGCCGATCGCGAGCGAAAGCACGGCGAGCACGCTCAGCATCAACGTCCAGTCCGCGTGCATGCCGCCCATCGCGCCTTCGAGCAATCGATAGGCCATTCCGAATGCCGCGAGCTTCGGCGCCGAACCGACGAAGACGACCATCGCGGTCGGAGCGCCCTGGTAGACGTCCGGGATCCACATATGAAACGGCGCCGCGCCGAACTTGAACGCAATGCCGGTGATGAGGAACACAAGGCCGAAAGCGAGCAGCGTGCGATGCGGCGAAGTCAGCATGTCGCCGACGACGACATGGATCTTGGCGAGATCGAGCGTGCCGGTGGCTCCGTAGATCATCGACATGCCGTACAAGAGAAGTCCCGATGCGAGCGCGCCGAGCACGAAATACTTGATCGCCGCTTCCGACGAAGCGCTCGAATCGCGATTCAGCGCAACGAGCGCGTACTGGCTCAGCGTCAGAAGTTCGAGACCGAGATACACTGTGATCATGTTGCCGGCCGAAACGAGCAACATCATGCCGAGCGTCGCGAACAGGATCAGAAGATAGAACTCGCCGATATGCAATTTGCGATCGCGAAGGTAGACACGCCCGTACAGGCACACTGCGATCGTCACCAAAAGAATGAAAAGCTTCAGAATGGTCGCCATCCCGTCGAGCACGAACATGTCGTTGAACGCGGAGAGGGAAACACCATCGGGCAGCGAATTGCGCCAGACCAGAATGCCGGTGACGGCGAGCGCGAACACGGAAAGCCAGTGCGTCACGTCGCGCTGCGTCGACTTCAGGAAAAGATCAATCAGCAGGATCGCGCAGGTCGCGCCGAGCAGGAACAGCTCGGGCAGGATTGTCGCGAGATCGTAGGCGTGGAATTCGATCATGTCGTCGGCTCAGGCTTTGGCCAGCATCAGGTTCTGCACAATCTCGCGGACGGCGCCGTCCATCAGGCTCACCAGCGGCTTCGGATAAATGCCGATCGCCAGCACGCCGGCCGCGAACGCGCCGAGCACGATCCATTCGCGAATATTCAAGTCCTGCATCTTCGCGACTTTCGAGCTCTCGACCTTGCCGAAGATCACGCGCTTCACGAGCCATAGCGTGTATGCGGCGCCGATGATCAGCGTGAATGCTGCGAGTACCGCGATCCAGAAATTGTCCTGGAACGCAGCGAGAATGACCATGAATTCACCCACGAAACCGCTCGTGCCGGGCAACCCGCAGTTCGCCATCGAGAACAGCACGAAGAACGTCGCGAACCACGGCATCACGTTCGCGATGCCGCCGTAGTCGCGGATCATGCGCGTGTGCAGCCGGTCATACATCACGCCGATGCACGAGAACATCGCGCCCGAAACAAACCCGTGCGAGATCATCTGCACCATCGCGCCCTGGATGCCAAGCCGCGCTCCCATCGGGTCCGAATGCGTGCGCACCAGCGCGAGCGCGATGAAAATCCCGAGTGTCACGAAGCCCATGTGCGCGATCGATGAATAAGCGATGAGCTTCTTCATGTCCTCCTGCACGAGCGCGACATAGCCGATGTACAGGATCGCAATCAGAGAAAGCGCAATCACGACCCATGCGTACTCTTGCGACGCGTCCGGCGTGATCGGAAGCGAGAAGCGAATGAATCCGTAGCCGCCGACCTTCAGCATGATCGCTGCCAGCACGACCGAGCCGCCCGTCGGCGCCTCGACGTGTGCATCCGGCAACCACGTATGCACCGGCCACATCGGAACCTTGATTGCAAAACCGAGCAGAAACGCGAAGAAAAGCCACGCCTGCTCCTGCATCCCGAGGCCCGCGTGCGCGAACGAGGCCAGCGCGAAATCGCCCGTCTTGATGCGCAGATAAATGAGGCCGATCAGCATGAAGATCGACCCGAGGAATGTGTAGATGAAGAACTTCAACGTCGCATAGACGCGCCGTGGGCCGCCCCAGATGCCGATGATGATGAACATCGGAATCAGCATGCCCTCGAAGAACACGTAAAACAGGAGCGCATCGGTCGCGGCGAACACGCCGATCAGCAAGCCTTCGAGCGCGAGCATCGCCGCCATGTATTGCGCGACACGCTCCTCGATCGGACCCCACGAACCGATCACGACGAGCACCGTCGTGATCGCCGTCAACACGATCAGCGCGATCGAGATTCCATCGACGCCGAGCGCGTAGTTCGCCTTCAGCGCGGGAATCCAGGCCATGTTCTCGACGAACTGCATGCCGGGTTTCAACGGCAGGTATTCCGTCCATAGCGGAACGGCGAGGGCGAGCGTCGCGAGCGCGACGATCAGGGCAAACCAGCGCGCCGCGTTCGCATTGCGGCCGCAAAAAAGCACCGCGACAGATCCGAGGATCGGCAGCCAGATCAGTAGGCTTAGAAGGTGTGACGACAGCATGTGTTTTGGTCTTTATCCGTTCGTTTTGTGCTTCGTCATCCGCATTTCCGTCGTCCCGGACAAAGCCGGGATCCAGCGCAGTCTTCTCTTTGAGAAAGGCACCAGGTCCCTGCTTTGGTCGGGACGACGAACATCATGTTTGCGATCAATGACGGCGCTCATGTTCCGGCGCGCGCCACGACCCACCACACACCGCCGAGCAGCGCAATCAATCCGAGAATCATCGCGAACGCGTAGTGATAGAGATAGCCCGACTGCATCCAGCGCACCGTCGCCGCGACGCGCGAGACCAGTGCAGCCGAGCCGTCGATCGCGATGCCGTCGATGACGCCGACATCGCCGCCGCGCCAGAGCCCGCGCCCGAGTGCGACGCCGCCGCGTGCGAACACGGCCTGATAAATCTCGTCGAACCAGTATTTGTGTGACAGCACGTTATAGACCGGCCGCAGCGCGGCTTGCGCGCGATCGGCAATCGTCGGATTGAATAGCCAGACATACGTCGCGACGAGGAAACCCGCGAACGCGATCCAGAACGGCCATTGCAGAAAACCATGCAGCACCATCGCGAGCGGCCCGTGGAATTCCTTCGCGAGCTCGCCGAGCACGTTGTTCGCTTCCGCAACACGGATGGA
>DASYJJ010000132.1:0-2863 GCA_035996605.1 Rhodanobacteraceae bacterium | reverse complement strand
ATCTGGATCGCCCAGACCGCGACGCCGACCGCGCCGAACAGCAGAAAATCGATGGCCATGAACACCGACACGCCGAGCACGTTGTAGGGCGTGTAGAGATGACGCTCGATCCAGTCGTCCGGCGTGCCGACGCCGTACTTGTCCATGTCGGCCCTGTTGAGGCTCGCCTCGCGATAGAGACCCACGCCGTCGAACAGGACTTTATTGAGGCCGTAAACCTGCGGACTGTGCGGATCTTCTTCGGTCTCGCACTTGGCGTGGTGCTTGCGGTGGATCGCGACGTATTCCTTCATGATCATGCCGGTCGAGAACCACGCCCAGAAACGGAAGAAATGGGCGACCGCCGGATGGAAATCGACTCCGCGATGGGACTGGCTGCGGTGCATGTACAGCGTGACCGTAAGGATGGTCAGCTGGGTGACGACGAGCACGAACACGATCCAAGTGCCCCAGGACGCCTGGGTCAGACCGCGCGCAGCAAAAGCGAGCAGAGTATCGAACATGAATGAGGAACCGAATAAGTGCGAGGGAGCGGGCGGGACTATACGCCAGAGGGTGTGGGGCTTCCATGGCACTTCATCAAGGTTTGCAGGATTGATGTGACCTTTTTTTTCGACCGCAGATGCTGAATTCCTCCCGATTCAGCATCGCCCCGCTCGACGGCCGGGACTCGTAAGTAATTCCCGCTTGCCGTGGCGAGGACCAGCCTGAACAATCCAGCCATGACCGCACCGCCTGTCCTCGCCCTGGAAAAGGCCAGCCGCGTCCTAGCCGGACGCAGAGTCGTACGCGATCTCGACCTTCTGCTACGGAAAGGCGAGGTGCTCGGCCTTCTCGGCGTCAACGGTGCGGGCAAGTCGACCACGCTTCGTATGATCGCCGGCGTGCTCGCGCCGAGTGCGGGCGTCGTCCGTGTCGAAGGACAGGATCTTCAGGAACACCCCGAGCTCGCCCGCCGCAGCATCGGCTATCTCCCCGAAACCGCGCCGCTCCATTCCGAACTCAACGTCGCCGAATTCCTTTCGTTCTGCGCGCGGCTGCACGGGCTCGCGCGCGGATCCGACTCGGCCGTGGCGCGCGCGATCGAACGCTGCGGCCTCGGTGACGTGCGGCGCCGGCTGATCGGCGCGCTTTCGAAGGGTTTTCGGCAGCGCGTTGGTCTTGCGCAGGCGATCCTGCACGAACCCGACCTGATCGTGCTCGATGAGCCGGCCTCCGGCCTCGATCCGGTACAAGCGCTTCGTCTGCGCGAGCTGGTGCGCGGGCTCGGCGCCGATCACGCGGTTGTGCTCTCGACGCACGTGCTGCCGGACGTGCTGGCGTGCTGCGACCGCGTCGCCATCCTGCATGAAGGCGAACTCCGGCACGAAGGCCGTCTCGGTGCGGCCGAGCCGGATGGTTCCGTGCGGATTCGCACCGCGAAACCGGTTTCAGTTTCCGATTGGCGGGCCCTGCCGATGGTGGCCGCCGCGATTCCACTCGCGAACGACGCGCACGGCTGGCGCGTTCGCATGCGCGAGGGCGCTTCTCCGGGCGATCTCGCAAAGGCGATCGTCGAGCGCGGCTTCGGTCTCGAGGAATTGCGCGCGGAGAGTCCTGCGCTCGAAGAGATTTTCATGACGATTGCAGTGGGCGGTACGCAGGCGGTGGCCGCTTGAGCGTTGCCGCGCTGATCGCGCGCCACGAGTGGCGACGGCTCATCGTGCAGCCGTTCGCGTGGATGCTGGCCGCGGTCGTGGTCGCATTGATGGCGTGGCAATTCCTTCTCGCGCTGCAGGCATTTCTGCAACTCGCACCCAAGCTCGGCGGACTGAAAGATGCGCCCGGCGTCACTGATCTCGTCGCGATTCCGGTCTTGCGCAGCTTTTCCAATCTCCTGATGCTGCTGGTACCGCTGATCACGATGCGCACGATCGCAGGCGAGCGGCGCACGCAATCACTTGCTCTGCTGCTGGCCGGCGGTGTCGGCAACGCACGCATCGTGATCGGAAAATATTTCGGCGCGTTCGGATTCGCGATCGTGCTGACCGCGCTCGTCGCGGCCATGCCGTTCGCGCTCGGGTTCGGCACGCCGCTGGACTATGGCCGACTCGCCGCAGCGGTCCTTGGACTCGTGATGTTCGCCGGCGCGCTGACCGCCATCGGCGTGCTCTGCTCGGCGTGGACATCCCAACCGGCACTCGCGGCCGCGGCGGCATTTGCGCTCACGAGCCTGCTTGCGATCGTCGACGCCGGCGCGCGGCTGCAAGGCATCGACAACTCCGGCATCAACTATCTCGCGCTGCCAACGCACATCGAGCCGTTTTTCCGCGGTCTCGTTTCGAGCGTCGACATCGTGTATTTCCTGCTCGTCATCATCGTCGCGCTTGCGTTCGCTTCACGCCGCCTCGATCGCCTGCGCAGCGTGCCCGACTGATGCGCGATCGGATCGCAAGCTCGATGTATGCCGCGCTGGTCGTGATCGCGGCCGTGCTCGTCGCATTCCTTTCGACGCGTTTCGGATTCGAGCGCGATTTCAGCCACGCGAACGGCGCGAGTCTCAGTCCGGCCTCGGTGGCGCTCTTGAAAACGCTCGACGCGCCGGTGGACGTCGTCAGCTACGCCAACCGCCAGAACGGATTGCGCGTCATCATCGCGGATTTCGTCGAGCGCTATCGGCGCGCCAAACCCGATGTCGCCCTTCGCTTCATCGATCCCGACGAAGATCCGCAAGCGATGCGCGCCGCGGGTGTCACCGTCGACGGCGAGCTCGACATCAAATACAAAGGCCGCAGCGAACGCCTGCGCGTGCTGAGCGAAACCGAATTCTCGAACGCGCTGTTGCGACTGTCGCGCACGCGCGAGCGCATCGTCGCGTTCCTCG
>DASYJJ010000131.1:0-11136 GCA_035996605.1 Rhodanobacteraceae bacterium | reverse complement strand
AGGACGTGCGCTACGGCGTGTACGGCCCCAGACCCGGAAGCTATGTCGCCGTCATCGGCGGCAGCAGCGAAGGACGCGAGCTGATCGAGTTCGAAAATGCAAAAGGCAACGAGAGCTCGCGACACGTGATCGCGCACGATGTTGCGCGGTTCGACTACGATCGTGCGGACGGGACCGTGTATTTCACCAAGATCGGCGACGCCGGCTTGTTCAAGATCGATCCCCGATCGAGCGCGGAAACTCTGGTGACGCAGAAGATCAGCCCGACCCACCTCGATGGATGGATGGTGCTCGAAGGCGACATCTTTTATATCGAAGCGCAGGCGATCGGACCGAGCAATGTGCACGATCTCGATCCGGCCACTGGCGAGGATCGCGTGATCGCGACGATCCCAGGTTCGATCGCGGACCTTAATTTCAGCATCTCGCACGACAAGCGACAGATCGTCGTCGTTCGCATCTCGGCGGAGGACACCGACGTCGGCGCCATCACGCTGCACCGTGACAACGCCGGCTGAGCCCGTTCCGCGCGTTTCCGTTTGTAAGCATCGGGCGCCATCGCGGGCGCGTCGCGTCGGCGTGTCCGCCGCCGGTCCACCCAGCCCGCGGGTTGCCCGGTCGCACAGCCACACGATGCGTTCGGCAGGCCATGTCGCTCGCACGCGGCGCGCGCCACAGCGCCGAAGCGACGCTTCAGCGCGATGTTCGGAACAACTTCGTCGATACGAAGCCTGTCTTCGTCGATATTTCGCGACATCTTCCTGACTTGCCGCCGAATCGCGCGCAAGCATCCGATCGTCCCGGAATCGGCGATCTTCCATGCACATCGACTGCGAACGGCTGGTCAACGGCGGGCGGCTGGATTGGAGCGCGGACGAGGATTGTCGCGCGACAGCCGGCGCGCTGCGCATCCTGGTGGGGTTCGGGCGAGGCTGCGTACTCTATGGCCAGGCGCGTGCGGCGACGATCGTGATACCGCTGCGCGGCCGCGTGCAGCTATCGGACGGCGAGCAGGTACGCACGCTCAATGGTGGCGAGTTGCTGGTCTGCGAATCCGGCCAGCGCGTGCAGGCGATCGGTCGCGGTGCCGCGTTGTGGATTGCCGTTTTCGCAGAATCGAACGTCTGGCACCAGCTTACCGGTGACGTGCCGGAATCCGCCCCCGATCCGATGCTCGTGCCGGCCGTGCACTTGACCGATCGAGCGCTGCGGCGTGCCGCAGTGCGCCTTGCACGCATCGCGCTCGACGCGGAGCGCAAGGACACCGCGCTGACAATGACCGCGGCGTCGGCGTTCGCGACGTTGATTGCCGATCTGCAGGCCGAATTCGATCCGTACATCGCGCGTTGCCCGGGCCGCACACTTGCGCAGCGACGCGCGGTATTCCTGCGCCTGCAGCGCGTGCGCAACTACATGGCGTCGAGCTGCCATCTCGATCTCGACATTGCCGGGTTCGCGCGCATGGCGAGTTATTCACCGTGCCACTTCATCCGCGCGTTCTCGACGGTCTACGGTGAGACGCCGCACGCCGTGCTGGTGGAGCAGCGCCTCGGGCGCGCGCATCGGCTGATCAACGAAAGCGCGCTCGCGATCACCGAGATCGCGCGCGCGAGCGGTTTCGAGAATCGCTGCGCGTTTTCCCGTTCTTTCAAACGCCGTTTCGGCATCACCGCGACGGACTTGCGCGAGTGCGTGCGCGGTCCGGGTCTGGTCGCAGCCTGACACGAGGCGATTGGCGCGCGCTGCGCTGTCGCGTTTGCGATCCGTGCGTTGCCGGATGCGCGATGAAAAGGGGTTCGAGCAAGTCCGCGCAGAAGTGCCGCTCATCAATTTTGGCAACCACTGCTGCAAGGACAGGCCAACGCAAACGATTCACATTTTTCTAATGTTCCAGCAACCCGATTGCTTGACACGCGGCACGGGCGACTATCCAAGAAGAGGAGAAATCCATGCGACACACACTGCTCCGAGAGGCGATCAGGCGGGTGCTGGGCGCGCCCGTCGGTTTTACAGGGGCGCCCGGGAGCCCCGCCCGGATGACCGCAATGGCGGCACTGGGACTCTTGTCCGGCCAGGCAATCGCGCAGGATGCGCCGCAAGACCAGAGCAGCAATCAGCAGCTCGAAACGATCACCGTGACGGGTTCGAACATCCGCCGCGTCGATATCGAAACGTCGAATCCGGTCATCACCATCGATCGCGCAGCGATCCAAAAGACCGGCAAGCTGACGTTGGGCGATCTGGTCCAGCAGCTGCCGGCGGTCACCGGTCCCAACACCAACCCACAGATCAATAACGGCGGTGGCAGCGGAGCGTCTTCGATTGGCCTGCGTGGTCTCGGTTCGCCGCGCACGCTGGTTCTGATCAACGGCCATCGATTCCTATCCGGCGATCCGAACGCGATCCCGGCCAACATGATCGAGCGCATCGAAGTGCTGACGGACGGCGCGTCCTCGGTGTACGGTTCCGATGCGGTCGCGGGCGTCGTCAACTTCATCCTGCGCAGTGACTACCAGGGCGCCGAGTTCTCGACGACCTATGGAATCTCCGACCAGGACGACGGCGAGAACAAGGGATACCAGTTCACGTTCGGCCAGAGCTCCGACAAGGGCTCGATCATGGCCGGCATCAGCTACAACAAGACCGGCGAGGTTCTGGCGGGCCATCGCGATTTCTCGAAGAATTCCGTGTCGCTGTACGGCACGAACGGAGCGGGTCCATCGGGTGGCATTCCGATCGCAGGCCATGTGGGCGGTTCCACATCCTCGCCGTTCGGGCACGTGCAGATTCCCGATCAGTTCGCCGACTTGTTCCCCAATTGCAACACCGGCTTTCTCGCGCGCATTCCCGGCGCCAGCGGCCAGAACATCGCGACCGACTACCACTGCTACGTCAACAACGGCAGCGCGACGGCACCGAGCGACAAGTACAACTTCGCGACGGTCAATCTGATCCTGACGCCTCAGGAACGCACCGGCCTGTTCTTGAACGGCAACTACAAGCTGACCGACAACATCGAGGTGTACGCCGCGGTCATGCACAACAAGACCTCTTCGGCGTTCCAGCTCGCGCCGGCCGTGTACGGCTCGCCGTTCGGCGGAATCATCTCCGCGGACAGCTACTACAACCCGTTCGGTGTCGAGTTCAGCCGCACGCAGTTCGACTATCGCTCGCGTTTCGCGGCACTCGGCAATCGCCGTGTTTCGTTCGGCACCAACACCGACCAGGTCCAGACCGGTTTCAAGGGAAATTTCTCGGTTTGGAATGATCAGCAGTGGAATTGGGAAGTCGGCATGGACTACGGCCACGTCAGTCTGTCGACCACGACGTATGGCCTGCCCAATCTCAACATCATCAACCAGGCAACGGGTCCTTCGTTCCTCGGCGACGACGGCGTCGTTCATTGCGGTACGCCGGGCGCCATCATCAATGGCTGCGTGCCGATCAACATCTTCAATCTCGAGGATCCGAACACGCTTGCCGTGCTGCGCACCGCGAGCTCTCCGGCGAGCAGCGCAGGCTTTACTCAGGAAAAGGTCTGGCGCGGGGACATGAACGGAGGACTGTTCGAGCTCCCCGCCGGCACGATGCAGCTCGCGCTCGGTGCGTCGTACCGCAAGGAATATACGCACGCGAACACCGACACCTCGCTGCTGATCAATCCCGCGACCGGCAACTGCGTGCTCGGCAGCCAGTGCGCCTCGCCGCTGCAGGGCGGTTACAACGTCAAGGAAGTCTACGCGGAGCTGTTCGTTCCGATCCTGAAAGACATTCCGTTCGTGCACGCGCTGAACCTGACGCTCGGCGATCGCTATTCGAAGTACAACAACTTCGGCAGCACGAACAATACGAAGGTCGCACTCGAATGGCGTCCGATCGAGGACCTGTTGCTGCGCGGCACGGTGTCCCAGGTGTTCCGCGCTCCGACCGTGCTGAACTTGTTCGGCGCGGCGGCGAACGATGCACCGCGACTTTCGCACGATCCGTGCGACGGCTACACCGGCAATCCGCCGAATCCGGCCTGTACGAACGTTCCTACCGATGGTACGTTCCACAACCAGTCGGTCGCGCAACAGTTGCAGATCAACGCGATCACTTCGGGTTCGGAGTTCGCCGGTTTCCCGCTCGGTCCGGAACTCGGCAAGTCGTTCGACTGGGGTGTGGTGTATGACCCGCACTTCATCGAGGGCCTTTCGGTCAGCGCCGACTACTGGCGTCTGTATCTCAACAACATCATCACCAACGTCGGCGCGCAGAGCGTGCTGGATCTTTGCGCCGCGGGTCAGCTTGCCTACTGCTCGCTGTTCACGCGCAACGCGACGGGGCCGAATCAGGGCCAGATCCTGACGATGCTCGAGCCGACCGGCAATCTTGGTCGAGTCGACGTCAAGGGCGTGGACTTTGCGTTGAACTACCGCCTGCCGGAGTTCTCGTTCGGCCGGTTCAATATCGGCTTCAACGCAACGTATCTGGAAAAATACGACGTATCGACAGCGCCGGGCACCAATGCGAACACGATCTATCACTATGCCGGTCACTTCCTGACCTTCGGCTCGTCGCAAGCGGCGGCGTGCGCGACCGGCGTCGGTTCGGGCGGGGTGTGCCTGTATCCGCGCTGGCGCGCGCAAAGCTCCGTGAACTGGCAGCTCGGCTCGTTCGACGCGTCGTGGCGCATGCGCTACATCGGCCGTTTCCGCATGGGTTCGCAATCGCCATCGCAGGATGTGTTCCCGGCGGGCACGTGCTACTACGGCGATTACTGCACGATCCACGGCCTCTTCTACGACTTCGGCGCGACGGTCTACAACGACATCCAGGTCGGCTACAACATCGAAGCCTGGAACACGCGTTTCGACATCGGCGTGAACAATCTGTTCGACAAGCAACCGCCGTTCCTGTACGCAAACAACACCAACAACGCCAATACTGATCCGGCCAATTTCGATCTGCTGGGCCGCTTCTACTTCGGCCGCGTCACGGTGAAGTTCTAGCTCGCAAAAACGCAGAGAGCCGCGCAATGGAACTGCGCGGCCCTCTCACGCTGCGTCACGCAAGGCGTTCTCGGTCAGCGCGTCGAGAAACGACGCGCGCCACGCCGCAATGTCATTGCGTACGAGATAGTCGTACATCACGCGCCAGCGCTCGCGCCGTTCCGCCAGCGGCATGGTCAGCGCCTTCTCCAGGCTGTCGCCGATATCATCCGCGTCGAACGGATTGATGATGATCGCCTGCTTGAGCTCATCCGAAGCGCCGGCAAAGCTCGACAGGATCAACACGCCCGGATCCTCCGGAGCTTGCGAGGCGACATATTCCTTCGCGACCAGGTTCATCCCGTCGCGGAGCGGCGTAACCACCGCGATGTCTGCGGCGCGATAGAAGCCGGCGAGTGTCGTCTGATTGAAACTCCGGTTCACATAGCGGATCGGCATCCAGTCGGGCTCCGCGTAGCGGCCGTTGGTGGCGCCCGCCAGACGCTCTAGCCGCGAGCGCAACTCGCGATATTCGGGTACTTCCTCGCGCGAAGGCGGAGCAATCTGCAGGAACGAAATCCGCGAGCGCCAGTGCGGATGCTGCGAGAGGAACTGCGCGAACGCCTCGAACCTCTGCGGCAGGCCCTTGGAATAGTCCAGTCGATCGACACCGATCGCGAGCGCGCGCCCTTCGAGGCTCCGGATCAGGCGCTGAGTTGCCGCACTCTTGAACGCACGCTCGGCCTGACGCGCGACTTCGGGCGTGTCGATGGCGATCGGAAACGCCTTTGCACGCAGACTGCGACCGCTCGGCAGCGCTACACGACCGCCGTGTCCGATCTTCGCTCCGACCTCGTCGCGGAAATAGGCCAGGAGCGCGTCTCGATCGCGCCAGTTCTGAAGGCCAATCAGATCGTACGCGGCGAGCGTCGGAAAAAGGTGCTCATGGTGCGGCAGCATGGTCAGGAGCGCCGCCGTCGGCAACGGGATGTGCAGAAAGAATCCGATGCGCGCGGCGACGCCCCGCTTGCGCAGTTCGTCGGCGAGCGGGATCAGATGGTAGTCGTGGATCCAGATGAGATCGTCGTCGCGCACGAGCCGCGCAAGATGCTCGGCGAACAGGCGGTTCACGCCAAGGTAGCCCTCGAAATCGGCGCGCTTGTATTCGAGCAGCGATGGACGGAAATGCAGCAGCGGCCACAGCGTGCGATTCGAGAAACCCAGATAGTAATGTTCGTATTCGGAGCGCGTCAGATCGAGCAGCGCGTATTCGATTTTGCCGGCGCGCATCGCGTGCGGCATGCGCGCAGCTTCGGTTTCGGCGATGCGCCCGCTCCAGCCGAACCAGATCCCGCCGCGCTCGGCGAGAGCTGCGCTAAGCGCGGACGCGAGGCCGCCCGCACGTGTCTCTTTCGGCAACGCGACGCGATTGGAGACGACGATGAGGCGGCCCATGGCTACGAGATGCTGTCCCAGCTGCGCGACAGCCGCGTCGCGGTATTGATCAGGCCGACCAGCGAATACGTCTGCGGAAAATTGCCCCACAGCTCGCCGGTGCCGGGCTCGATGTCCTCGGAAAGAAGTCCCAGCGGATTGCGCACCGCCAGCAGTTGTTCGAACAGCGCGCGTGCCTCGTCGACGCGCCCGGTCGCTGCGAGCGCGTCGGCGTACCAGAACGTGCACACCGCAAAGCTCGTCTCCGGCGCGCCGAAATCATCCGGCGCGACATAACGGAACATATAGCGCCCGCGCAGCAACGATGCTCCTATCGCGTCGACCGTCGCGCGATAGCGCGGATCGTCGGCAGCGATGAAGCCGAGATCGGCAAGCAGCAACAGGCTCGCGTCGAGTCCTTCGCCGTCGAATGCATCGACGAAACAACCGCGCTCGGCATGTACCGCGCGATCGAGGATGACCGCTCGCACGTGCTGGGCGCGCTCGAACCAGACTTGTCTTCGCTCTTCGAGGCCAAGATGCGCTGCGATACGTGCGAGGCGATCGCACGCAACCCATGACATCACGCTCGAATACGTGTGCACCGCGGTGCGTCCGCGAAATTCCCACAAGCCGGCATCGGGACGCTCGTACAGGCGCCAGGCGGTTTCGCCCGCGTGCTCGAGGCGCGTGAATGCGGCCGCATCGCCCGTCACGGCCAAACGGCGATCGAAGAAAAGCTGCATCGCGGCGAGAACGACGCTGCCGTACACGTCGTGCTGCCTCTGTCGCCATGCGTCGTTGCCGATGCGCACCGGTCCCATGCCGCGATAGCCTTGCAAATGCGCGGCCTCGCTTTCGAGCAGCTCGCGTTCGAAATGGATGCCATACACCGGCGCGAGCTCGCCATCGGCCGCGACCGCGAGATTGAAAATGTAGCGGAGGTATTCCTCCATGCTGCGCGTCGCGCCGAGCCGGTTCAGCGCACGAACGACGAACCCCGCATCGCGCAGCCAGCAGTAGCGGTAGTCCCAGTTGCGCTTGCTGCCTGCGGCTTCGGGAATCGATGTCGTCATCGCGGCCACGATGGCGCCGGTGCCTTCGTACTGGCAGAGCTTGAGCGTGATCGCAGCGCGAATCACCGCATCCTGCCATTCGGCCGGAATCGATAGGTAGCGAACCCATTCGCGCCAGTATTCGATGGTCGTGTCGAGCGCATCGCGCGCATGACGCGCCGGAGCTTCGGACAGCGTCTCGTCGGGACCGAGCACGATGTGGATCTCATGATCGAGCAGAAACGGCAGCTCGTCGCGCAGCATCGGCAGAGGCGCGTCGGTCGTCGCGCGCAAGACAACATCATCGAGGATGAAGCGCAGATGGTTCGAGCCGAACGTGCGCTCGGGCACGCGCGCGCCATACGCGGCAAGCGGCCGCAGCCGCAGCATGACACGCGGCGCACCGGCAACCGGCCGGATCGAGCGCACCATGCTCATCGGATGGAATACGCGGCCGTGCTGCTTGTAGCGCGGCGCGAAATCGGTGATTTCGATTGCGCTGCCGTCGTGTGCGGAAAGCCGCGTCACCAGCACGGCGGTGTTTTCCACATAGTGCCGCGCGTTTGCCGCCGCGCCTTCGAGCACGACGTCGAAGTACCCGCGATCGCCTAACTTGGGCGACAGCAGCGAGCAAAAGACGGGATCGCCGTTGAACGAAGGCAGGCAGCACCACACGACGCGAGCGTCCGCATCGATCAGCGCGCTGACGCTGCCGTTGCCGATGATGCCGAGATCGAGCGTGGATTCGGCTTTGTTCATTGGAACACCGTGGGTTCGCCCGGCTCGAGCAGGTCCGCGAGCCAAGCGCGCGCCGCGCCTGGATCAGGCAGTGCGTAACGCGCGAGTGTCGGCCGACGCGGACCAACGATGATGCTGACGCCACCGAGTGCGTTCGCCTCGGCGAATGCATCTTCGTCGGTGAGGTCGTCGCCGATCATCCACGGCGTGCGGCCCACGAACGGTAAAGACTGCATCAGCGTTGCCAGCGCGCTGCCCTTGTCCGCATGCGCGGGCTTGAGCTCGATCACGAGATTTCCCTGCAGCAACTCGTACTCGCTGCCCGCGCTGTCGAGCATGTCGATGGCGGCGCGCCGCACCGCGATTTCCGCGGTGGGCGCACTGCGATAGTGCAGCGCGATGGCCGCGCCCGTGTCTTCGACGATCACGCCGGGATGCGTCGACGCTGTTTCGTTCGCGCGCGCGCGCGCCATGTCGAGTTCGGGATTCAGGCGCTGGCTTGCCAGGGAATCGCCGCCGTTTGCGCGAAGCTCCGCGCCGTGCAGACCTGCGGCGGCGACAGACGGAAGCGCGAGCAGCGCATCGACGCTGCGCAAAGAGCGGCCGCTCAGCGGCGCGAGGGCACCGCGGAGGAGTTCATGCAGCGCGGCCAATGTCGCGCGCAATGCGGGTTCGACGATCACAGCATCCGGTCGCGCGGCGATATCGAGCAGCGTGCCGTCGATGTCGACAAAAAGCGCGAGCGTCGCCGTATCGGCTCGCGGCGGAGGCGGCAAGGCGGCTGGCTCGGCGGCGGCGGGAAGGGCGGAATTCATGGCGAGAAAAGAAACCACGCGCAAAATCCGCCTTGATGGCGGTATCGCATTGTTCAATTCTTGCAATCGCGGATGTACTGACGCTGACAAAGCGCTTGCGCACGCGCTCCGCACGCTTTACGTCGCTTCAGGCCCGCATGAATCGTCAAATTCGGTCGAGCAGGCCATGCTCGACGAGCCACGCGCGCGCATCTTCGGCGTCATGATCGAACCACGCCTGCGCGGAACCGAGTCGGAACGTATAGCCCCAGCGATCCATGTCGGCGCAGAGACGTGCGCGTCCGACCCCGGGCAATTCATCGGCGAGCACGATCTGCAGATAGCAGGCGGCGTCTTCCTCGGCTTGCGAGTTGGACGCATTCGTATGGATGTCCGCCCGTTTCCCCGGCGGCGCGACGATCAGGTGACACGCTTCGTGCAAGAACGAATGCACGGGCGTGTCGGCGCGCGCGTGAACCACGTGGCTAATTACGCCCGCCTCCGATTCGCCCCAGTAGCTGCCGGGAATCGGCGCGCGGTCTTCGACATACGCGAGCGCGAGGCCGTAGCGAGAAAGCAATTCGCGCGCAGCGGCGAGATCGATCGAAGCCGGCCGCAGCACGTCGGCGTCGGTCCCGCCGTTTGGATGCGCAGAACCTTGCACGCCGTCAATCATCGCAATTGGACGCGCGATTCCTTCAGGCTTCGCCGGCGGCCGTCGCGGTGTCGGCGTTCGCTGCGGCAATAGCGCGTTCGGGCAACGCGACCGAAAGCTCGAGCACTTCGCTGTCGCCGTCGCGTTCGACGTGGATGTCGATCGCGTCGGGATCGACGTTCACGTATTTCTTGATCACTTCGAGGATCTCGCGACGCAGCAACGGCAGATAGTCGGGCCGGCCGGCCGCTGCGCGTTCCTGCGCGACAATGATGCGCAGCCGCTCCTTGGCGACCGAGGCGGTGTTCTTTGGACGCGAACGGAAAAAATCCAGAATACCCATCGATCAGCTCCCGAAAATGCGGGCAAGGAAGCCCTTCTTTTGTGCTTCGATGAAACGCATCGGACGCGTCTCGCCGGCGAGGCGCGCGACGGCGTCCTCGTAGGCTTGCCCCGCGGGCGATATGTCGTCCAGGATCACCGGCACGCCGGCGTTCGATGCGGTCAGCACGCCCGGTGATTCCGGGATCACACCGAGCACCTCGATGCCGAGGATGTCCTTGACGTCGTCGACGCCCATCATGTCGCCGCCGGCGACACGCTCCGGGTTGTAGCGCGTCAACAGCAAATGCTGTTCGACCGGCCCGTTGCCGAGTTCAGCACGGCGCGTCTTGCTGGATAGAAGACCGAGGATGCGATCCGAATCGCGCACGCTCGAAACTTCCGGGTTGACGACCACGACCGCGCGATCGGCAAAATACATCGCGAGGCTCGCGCCTTTTTCGATGCCGGCAGGCGAGTCGCAGACGACGTAGTCGAAACCGTCATCAGTCAGCTCCTTCAGCACGCGCTCGACGCCTTCCTTGCTGAGCGCGTCCTTGTCGCGCGTCTGCGATGCGGCGAGAACGAACAGCGTGTCGAAGCGCTTGTCCTTGATCAGCGCCTGCTTCAGCGTGCATTCCTCGTGGATCACGTTGACGAAGTCGTAGACGACGCGCCGCTCGCAACCCATGATGAGATCGAGATTGCGCAGGCCGACGTCGAAGTCGATCACCGCGACTTTCTTGCCGCGCTTGGCGAGGCCGACCGCCAGCGAAGCGCTGGTCGTGGTCTTGCCCACGCCACCCTTGCCGGATGTGACGACGATGATTTCTGTCAAAGCGACTCCTCCCGTCTGGAACGGACGCGCATCGCAACGCGCGTCCGCGTAACTTGAGGGAATGCGGTTTTTCGCCGCGCTCCCGATCGCATCGTGCAAGCGGCGCTTGCATGCGTCCCCCGAAAAACGCGATCAGCTGCGTGATCGATTTTCATGCGTCCTTCGGCGGTTCGAATTTCTGGAACCTGTTTCAACGTCCACCCAGCTTTGCCAGCATCAAGCGATCGCCGTCGAGCCACGCCTGCACGGGTTGTCCGCGCAATTCCTGCGGCATGTCTTCGAAGACGCGGTACTGGCCGGCGATCGACACCAGCTCCGCGTGGAATTCCTG
>DASYJJ010000130.1:0-3426 GCA_035996605.1 Rhodanobacteraceae bacterium | reverse complement strand
TTCGGGATTCGGGATTCGGGATTCGGGATTCGGGGAAAAACTGAGCCCGGCCGGATTTGTGCGCATCGGTCGCATGCGCGCCGCGTGGCGCCTTACTATCCAATCCCGAATCCCGAATCCCGGCCCCTGATGTTCGTGCAGCTTCCCAGCCGCCGCAAACCGCGGCCGCCGTGGGCGACGCTTTTGATCGTCGCCGCGTGCGTGATCGCGTTCCTGTGGCTTGCGACATTGCCGCTGGCCGATCGCCTGGTCGTCATCAATCGCTGGGGAACGGTTCCATCGACGCTACTGGATCCGAACGCGCCCTGGTTGCAGCAGCTCGCGGAGCTGCGCGCGGCGCGGCTGGTCAGCGCGTTGTTCATCCATGCGGACTGGCTGCACCTGACGGGCAATCTGCTGTTCCTGATCGTGTTCGGCGTTCCGGCCGAACGCGCGCTCGGCTCGCGGCGTTTTCTCGCGTTGTTCGTCCTCGGCGGCGCGCTGGCGAATCTGGTCGGCGCGTTGACTCTCGCCGGCACCAGCGCACCGATCGTCGGATCGAGCGGCGCGGTGTCGGCAATCGTCGGCGCGTATCTCGCACTGTTTCCGCGCGCGAAGCTCGGGCTGGTACTGCCGCTCGGACTCTTCCTCGAATTCGTGCGCATCCCGGCGTCGCTGCTGATCGGATTCTGGGCCGGGCTGCAGCTCCTCTTTACATATGTCGGCCCGGCGTTCGGCGAAGTCGCGTGGTGGACGCACATCGCCGGATTCCTGATCGGCATCGTGTTCGCGCTACTGTCGCGGCCGGCGATCGCGCGGCGATTGAGGGAATGATTCGGGATTCGGGATTCGGGATTCGGGATTCGGGATTCGGGATTCGGGATTCGGGATTCGGGATTCGGGATTCGGGATTCGGGATTCGGGATAAGCTAGGACACAAGCGACGCCGCATCAAGAACGAAGCGCCATTCTCTAGTCCCTAATTCCGAATCCCGAATCCCGGTTTTTTCATGCGCAAGACGAAACTCTTCAAAGTCACCTTCCACGCGCAGGGCAAAACCTACGAGCTGTATGCGCGCCATGTTGCCTCGAGCGCGCTGTGGGGATTCACCGAAGTCGGCGAGCTGGTGTTCGATACGCCGGGTGAAGGCATGGTCGTCGATCCCACCGAAGAGCGCCTGCGCGACGAATTCAGGGATACAACCATGCTGCACCTGCCGATGCAGTCGATCGTGCGCGTCGAGGAAGTGGCGAAGCGTGGTGCGCTCGCGATCCGTGATGCCGAAAGCGGCGAGAAGATCATGCCGTTTCCGATGGCGCCACCGCGCGCGAAATAAGCGGTTGGAGAAACTTGTTTTGCGCATCGCCGCGTAGATCGGTCTGTGTTTTCCTGGCGCCCGACACTGCTGAGTCGATCAGTGCAGCGTCTTGCCGAAGCGATCCAAGCGCAGCGCCCAGGTGTCCTTGTAGTCCGCCGAGACCAGGATGCGTTCGGCGCGGCCGATGATTCGGTCTCGCGGAACGAGACCGAAATAACGCGAGTCCGCGCTGTTGTCGCGATTGTCGCCGAGCATCAGGAAACGATCGGCGGGAATCACGATCGGGCCGAAATCGTCTCGCGTTCCGCGCGTGCCGAGCCACTGGATTTCGTGGCGGTTTTCGGCGGTGTCCTCTTCCATGTGCAGCGCCTTGACGCCGTGCGCCGCGAGCGGCTCGTCGGTCACGTTCAGAGTTTCGTACCCGGCAGGCGCGCCGTTGACGATGATGCGCTTGCCGCGCATCTCGATCGTGTCGCCGGGAAGCCCGATGATTCGCTTGATGAGCCGCGTGCCGTCTTCGGGCGATGAGAACGTCACGATGTCGCCGCGTCGCGGATCGCCGGTGTGCGCGAGGACGATGTCGGTCAACGGAACCTTCACGTCGAACGCGAGGCGGTTGACCAGGACCACGTCGCCTTCGAGAAGGTTCGGATGCATCGACGCGGACGGAATCGGATTCCAGTCCGCGACCGCGGTGCGGAACAAGCCGAACAACAGCGCGAACGCGATAAACCATCGATTGTTGCGGAGCCAGTTTTTCGCGCGGTTCATCGCTCAGCTCATCCTTTCTTGTTTTCGGATGCCTGCGCCGGCGTCTTCGTGCGCATCGCCAGCGCCTTCAGCGCGTTCAAGGCTTCGTTGAGCGCGTAATCCTGCTCGACGTTGCGGTCGATCGTGCGCGCCGGCGAGGGCGTGTCGGTTTCGTCCGTACCCTTGAGGTGATTGCGCAGATCGCGTTCGCCGAACGTCAGCGACGGCGGCATGTCGCGCTGGCTCAGCGAAAGATCGGCGAGCGCAATGTCGGGCTGGATGCCGGCGGCCTGGATCGATCCGCCGTTCGGTGTGTAGTAGCGCGCGGTGGTGAGTTTCACCGCGTGATCGGCGTCGAGCGGCAGCACGGTCTGCACGGAACCCTTGCCGAACGTGCGCCGGCCCATCAGCAGCGCGCGGTGATTGTCTTTCAACGCACCCGCGACGATCTCGGCCGCCGAAGCGGTACCGTTGTCGACCAGCACCACCAGCGGCGCGCCGTTGAGCGCATCGCCCGGCGCGGCGTGGAAACTCAAATCGGCTTCCTTGAGGCGTCCTTTCGTGGTCACGATGACGCCGTCGTTGAGGAAAATGTCGCTGACTTCGACCGCGGCGGTGAGGAGTCCGCCCGGATTGCTGCGCAGGTCCAGCACGAGTCCGCGCAGCGGCGCCTTGTTGTCTTTCTGCAGACGGTCGATGCGCTTGTGCAACTGCGCGCCGGTGTCGGCCTGGAACTGGCTGACGCGAACATACGCATAGCCGGGTTCGAGCATGCGCCCGCGCACGCTGGCGACGCGGATGACTTCGCGCTTGAGCTTGATGTCGATCGGATCGATCTGGCCTTCGTGCACGACGCTGAGCGTGATTTCCGAGCCCACCTTGCCGCGCAGGCGCGCAACCGCGCCATCGAGATCGTCGGACTGCACGGTCTTGCCGTCGATGCGCACGATGGTGTCGCCCGGTTTGACGCCGGCGCGCTCGGCCGGCGATTCGTCGATGGGCGCGACAACACGCAATGTGCCGTCGCTCTGCACGACTTCGATGCCGAGCCCGTTGTAGCTTCCGGTGGTGTCTTCGGTGAGATCGTCGATCTGCTTGCGATCCAGATACTCGCTGTGCGGATCGAGTCCGGCGAGAAGCCCGCGGATCGCCGCCTGCATTAGCTGATGATCATCGACGTTCTCGACGTACGCCTGCTTGACCAGGCTGTAGACGGCGGCGAACGAGCGGATGTCCTGCATGTCGACAGCATCCTTGGCGGATGCCGGCTTCTTGCCGACCGGCGCTTCGGCCGGCGTTGCATCGACAGCGGGTATGGGAATCTGCGGCGGATCGGCAAATGCCTGCGCGCAAAAGGCGATCAGGAGCAGCGAAAAGA
>DASYJJ010000129.1:0-6204 GCA_035996605.1 Rhodanobacteraceae bacterium | reverse complement strand
CCCGGAATTCCCAATGCGAGCCAGACGCCAGCGAGTGCATACGTCGCCGCAAATGTGGGAGCGAGCCATCCGAGGAAACGCACCGCGCGCTCCGCGATGATCTCATCGGCTTTCATGGATGCGTAAGCGGCGCCGTGCATCAGCAGCATGGTCAGGGAGACGACACCGACGAGCAGCGGAAACGGCCGCAGCAGACCTATCAAGCCGCCTTCGTACGTCATGCGCAGCGTGTCGTCGTATCGGAACGGAACGCCGAGAAAGAGGTTGCCGAATGCAACGCCGAAGATCAGCGACGGCACGACGCCTGAGACGGTCAACGCCCAATCCCAACCGGCGCGCCAGCGCGGATCGGGAATCTTGTTCCGGAATCCGAAGCCGACCGGACGCAAGATGAAACCGAGCAGCACGAGCAGGATCGCAAAATAGAAACCGGAGAACGATGCGGCGTACAGCAACGGCCACGCGGCGAATATTGCGCCGCCGCCGAGGATGATCCAGACCTGATTGCCTTCCCACACCGGCTCGACGGTTTCGAGCAGCGCGCGGCGCTCGTCGTCGTCGCGCCCGAGCACGCGCACCAGCGCGGCGACGCCGAGATCGAATCCGTCCATGACCGCGAAGCCGATCAGCAGCACGCCGAGCAGCAGCCACCAGGTGATGCGCAAGGTTTCGTAATCGGGCATGTCCGCGAATCCTCAGTGGGTTGCGGTCGCGAGGCGCGGGCGAGCGGGTCCAGTCGATTGTTCCGGCCACATGCCAAGACCATCGGGGCCGCGACGCGCATAGCGCAGCATCAGGAATGCGTCGACGATCGCAAGTGCGGAATAGAACAGCATGAATCCGACGAGGCTCGTCGCGACCTGCGCGGCCGTCACCGAAGAAACGCCAAGCGCGGTCGGCAGCACGCCTTCGATTGCCCACGGCTGGCGCCCGTATTCTGCGACGATCCAGCCAAGCTCGATCGCGAGCCACGGCAGCGGCAGGCTCCAGAGCGCGACTTTGAGATACCAGCGGTGGCGATCGAGCTCGCGCCGTGACGCGAGCCAGAACGAATAGGCAAACAACGCGATGAAATACATGCCGCAGCCAACCATCAAACGGAACGACCAGAACAACACGGGCACATTTGGAATCGTGCTGACGGCTGCTGCCTTGATTTCGCCGGCGTTTGCATGCGCGGGGTCGGTCATCACGCGTTTCAGCAGCAAGGCGTAGCCGAGGTCGGCCTTGTGCAATTCGAATTCCGCGCGCGCCTCGGAGTCGTCGCGATTCGCGCGAAGCTTCTGCATCGCGGTGTATGCCCTCACGCCGTTGGCGATGCGCTGCTCGGCTTCCTCTTCGAGCTGGTTGATGCCGGGCAGGACGCCGTCGAGCGAGCGCGTTCCGATCAGGCCCATGACCCAGGGAATGTGGATCGCCAGATGCGTCGTGCGTTCGGCGACATCGGGAAAGCCGAACGCGGTGAACGAGGCCGGCGGCGGCTCGGTGTCCCACATCGCCTCGATCGCGGCGAGTTTCATCTTCTGGTTTTCCGAAACCGTGTAACCGGATTCGTCGCCGAGAACGACCACGCTGAGCGCGGAGGCGAGACCGAAACTTGCGGCGACGGTCATCGAGCGTTTGGCAAAATCGAGGTTGCGTCCGCGCAGGAGGTACCACGCGCTGATCGAGAGAACGAACATCGAACCGAGCACGTAGCCCGCGCTCACCGTGTGCACGAATTTCGACTGCGCGACCGGATTGAAGATCACCGCGCCGAAATCGGTGATTTCCATGCGCATCGTTTCGAAGTTGAATTCGCTGCCGACCGGATTCTGCATCCACGCATTCGCGATGAGAATCCACACCGCCGAAAGGTTGGTGCCGAGCGCGAGCAGGAACGTCACGATCAAGTGCTTGGTGCGCGAGAGCTTGTCCCAACCGAAGAAGAAAAGGCCGACGAAGGTCGCCTCAAGGAAGAACGCCATCAGGCCTTCGATCGCGAGCGGAGTGCCGAAAATGTCGCCGACGTAGTGCGCGTAGTACGCCCAATTCGTGCCGAACTGGAATTCCATCGTGACGCCGGTGGCAACGCCCATCGCGAAGTTGATGCCGAAAAGAATGCCCCAGAACTGGGTCATGCGCTTCCAGACTTCGCGGCCGGTCATCACATACACCGCTTCCATGATCGCGAGCAGCCACGAAAGACCAAGCGTCAGCGGCACGAACAGGAAGTGATAAAGGGCGGTCAGCGCGAATTGAAGACGCGACAGCGTGACCACCGAGTCATCGATCATGCGAACTCTCCGCGGGCGCGAGCAGGTGCGTTTCGATGGCGGCGGGCGATGTGTCCGGCCGCGGATGAGGGCGGAAACAGACGAACCAGAGAACAGTCAGCAGAACCAGCTTGACCGCGATGATGAGCCCGAATTCGATGCCGAAGCGGCGCCCGCCGCGCGTGCGGAACCACGAAATTCCCGCGTTGCGATCGTGCGCTGCGTGCATGACGGGCGAGTCCGGAGGCACTCGCTGAAAATCATACACCCGGCGAAGCGGCGCGCGTGTGGCCTATTGTCGCTGCGGGTTTCATGGGAATACGTCGCGTTCGCGAACGCACTCACCCAACGATGGCGAATGCGTCGCGGGTCAGGTTTTCCGGTTCGCCGGTGGTGCAGACGACATCGTCCTCGATACGGATGCCGCCGTATTTGCGGAATGCATCGACTTTGTTCCAGTTGACATCGCGCGCGGCGGGTCTGCGTTTGAGCTCCGCCAGCAGCATGTCGATGAAATAGAGACCGGGCTCGATCGTGGTGACCATGCCGGGCTCGAGCGTGCGCGTCAGGCGCAGGTACGGATGTCCAGGCGGTTTCGGAATCGTGTCGCCGTTTTCGCTGGCGTGGAATCCGGCGACGTCGTGCACTTGGAGGCCTATGCCGTGGCCGAGCCCGTGCGGAAAGAAAGCGGACGAGACACCCGATTCCACGGCGCTTTCTGCGCTCATGCGGATGAACCCCTGATCGCGCAGGATATCGGCGAGCACGTGATGCGCGCGGATGTGCAGCGCGGGATAGCTCTGGCCGGCGCGAACCTTCGAGCAGAATCCCTGCTGCGCGGCGTCGACAGCATGGATCAGCGCGGCAAATTCACTCGCGTCGGCACCGGCGTGCGTTCGCGTGATGTCGCTCGCATAGCCGTGGAAGCTCGCGCCGGCGTCGATGAGGAACGAATGCGCGCGCGCCGGCGGCGCGTGATTGAGCTCGGTGTAGTGCAGCACGGCACCGTGCTCGTTGAGCGCGACGATATTGCTGTACGGCAGCTCGTTGTCGGTCTGGCGTGCTGCCGCAAGGTACGCCATATGAATGCCGAACTCGGATTCCCCTGCGCGGAACGCGGCCTCGGCGGTGCGATGCGCACGCGCGCCGATCTTGCTGGCGACGCGCATCATCGCCAGTTCGTACGGCGTCTTGTACGCGCGGTGATAGTGCAGATAGTCGATCAGCGCCTGCGCATTGTCCGGGATGAACGCACCGATCGCAGCGTTGTTGTCGCCGACGACAGCGCAGCGCGCCGGATCCTTCGGCAGATGCTGCACGGCTTCTGCCGGCTCGCGGATCACGATGATCTCGAAATGCTCGACCCAATAGCCGGCCGGTGCGTCCGGCACGACGTGCCAGTAATCGTGCGGTTGCAGATAGACGAGCTTTGGTTTCTTGCCGGGCGTGTAGACGAGCCACGAACCCGGCGCCTTGGTCGCCGGCACCCAATGCTTGAACCACGGATTCACGGCGAACGGGTAGGGCTTGTCGTCGAGGAATTCGTAGCGCGGCGTTCCCGCGGCGATGACAAGGTGATCGCGCCCGGCGCGCGCAAGCGCGGTGTGGGTGCGCTCCTTCAGCGTTTCCAGATGCTCGGCGTAGAGCGGATGAAGATCGGGGTGCGAGATGTCCATGCGGGATCCTTGGCTTGCGCGCGATTGTGCCGCGCCGCGCGCGCATGCGAAAGCTCGCTGTTCTCCTCGCCGAGGGATGCTCTTCTCCAGACCCTTGAGGCGAAGGCTGGGGCGGTGGTGTTTGCATTCGAGCGGCCATGAAACTGCGCGAAAGCATTCGCCGCGAACACCAGGCCCACCCAACCCTCCCCTTGAAGGGAGGACTCAGCGGCGGACTACGGTGTAGCGTCGAAGCCGTCGGCGAAGATTGCGTCCCAAGGCACGGTGATGGTCGCCACGGTCGAGCGCACGAACGCGGGGCTCACCGCTTCGACCTCGATCGTCGACGCCGCCTCGTTGCCGTCGCGTGTCAGATTGCCGACGAAATACGCCGTGGTTGCCGTTGCGCCAAGCCAGGTGAATGTGCCATCGGAATGGCGATGCAGCACGTTGTAGGAATTGATTGGGCTCGGCGACCCGGCCCAGCCGAGGCGCAACGTCGCGGTGCTCGGCGACGTCTCGTTCTCACCGAGGACTTGCAGATCGCTCGGCGGCTCGGGAATCGGATTGCCAACGCCGATCGCGATACGGCCGATGCGCATCGAATAGGTTTCGGGTGCGCCGCTGTCCACGAAGCGGAGCGCGATCGCGGCGACGGAGCGACCGACTTCGGCAGAAAGATCAAACTCAGCGACTGTCCAGTCGGCGCTCGTGTTGTCTCCGACATCGAAATATTCGAAAACCGACGGTGCGTCCGCGAACGCAAGGCCTGCCTGGAGATGCGTCGCGCCGGTCGCCTGGCCCGACTTGAAGACGAGCTGCAGATTTGTCGATGAGTCGATCGAAAGGTCGGTTTCATAAAGCAGCATGTCGTTGACCGCATCGAGGGTGCCGGTGACCAGCAGCGACGTGCCGCCCCAATACGCATCGCTCCAGTCGAGCGACGCGGTGAGCGGCGTGCCGTCGGTGCGCACGATCCAGCGAAAGGTCGGCAAAACGTCTTGCACACTGAGGTTGTTCCATGGGTCCGTTGCACGGACGACGCCGTCGATCCCGTACAGCGAACCTTGTCCTGTGTTGAAGTTCGTGAAGAATGGCAGCGTGTTGATCGGCGAGTTCGCCGGAATGTAGTTCGCGACGCCCTTCCAGTTCGACGTTGTCGTCGTATTGCTCGGATCGTGATTCGGACCGACCCAGAAATGGTTGTCGCGCGTATAGAAATCGCTTGGGCTGGATGACGAGTTGTAGGTCCACTCCGGTCGGTAGAATCCGATCGACGTCACGTGCGGCGATCCTTCAGGAAACACCGCGTTCCAGTTGACGCTGGTGTTGTAGCCATTGGATTCGACGTCGATGCCGGCGTTGAGCTCGTAGGGACTGCGACCGAGACTCGTCGCAAGCGTGCTCGAATTTGCGAGACCCGTGGCCGTCCAGTTGAAATTGAGGAACATGTCGTCCGAGACCAGGGTCGAGCCGTCCTGGAAGAACATCTGGTTCTGCGCGTCGAGCGCGTTCTGGTAACTGATCGCGCCAGTCTGTGTCATCGAGTCGTACCAGACGATCTTGAGATTCGAATTCGCGTGGAAATATTCGAGCATGTCGCGCATGTCGGTCGCGAGCTGCGCGTTGCCGCCGGCGGTTTCCTGATTGATGAACCATCCGTCGAAGCCGTAGTACTGCGCCGCCTCGATCATCTTGTCGGCGACAGGAAATGTATTGCCGCTGCGTTGCACGAAATCTTGCACCCACTGGATCTGCCCGCCGAATGCGACCGGCGGCAGATACACGTTGCCGAGCACCGGCACACCGTTGCGGTGCGCAGCATCGATCACGGTCGGATTCGGCGCGAGAATCAGGCCTTCGCCGGCCGATCCGCCCCAGAACACGAGCGCATCGATGTACTGCCAGTAGTTGAGCGCGTAGTAATCCATCGTCGGCGAACCCTGCGATGGATTGAACGAAGTCGGAGCGAACGCGACGAGCGCGGAAACCCGTGCTTCGTCTAGATGTGCGTGCGGATTCACGTTGAAATACGGGCTCGAGAACCGCGTGCCGATCGCGACGCCGCTGCGATTGAACGGCGCATCGGGATCGCTCGCCGGATCCCAATCGAGGATCGTCGACGGGAACCAGTACGATTCATAAGGCTGACCGGGCAGCTGCGTCCCCGCGAACACCGATGAAGACGCGGCGAGAACAGTCGCGGACAGCACGAGCGCCGAGAGGCGCGAACGCGTTTCAACCAGCATGTCCGACTCCCGGTGAGTGTGCGGGCGCCAAATGCCCGCCAGGAT
>DASYJJ010000128.1:0-3654 GCA_035996605.1 Rhodanobacteraceae bacterium | reverse complement strand
CGCTTTTCTTTGACAGCCTCGCACGCCCGGAATGCGCCATGAGAGAACGCGCCTCGCCCGACTGGCAGAATGGCCCTGCATAGCTCGCCGTCCGCGCGCCACGTAAAATGAAATGCCTTGAAAGATCGCGAAATCAACGGTCTAACGCGAAGCAAATGCGGAGCCAACGAATCGCGCATGCGTCGAATGCTCAGCTCCCGCATTCTGGAGCGGCGTTCAATACTGGAGACGTTCATGCTGTCATTCAAGACCTCGGCGTTCGCGGCGATCGCGAGCCTCATTTCCGCCACCGGTTACGCCGCCGACGGCGATCTCGACCCGACCTTCGGCACCGGCGGGATCGCATACATCTCGCCCGACCTCACCGCTGCGCAAGAGTTGCAGCCGGCCGCGACGATCGTGCTTCCCGACGGCAAGATCCTTTTCGGCGGCAGCCTCGACAAGCCAACCGGCGTGCCGTTCGAGCAGGAATACCGCGGCATGCTCGCGCGGCTGAACGCCGACGGCAGCGTCGACACGACATTCGGCAACACCACAATCCCCGGCATCGTCGAGATTCCGAATCTCGTCGCCGGCAATCGCATGGAAGGCATCGAGTCGATGCAGCGCCTCGATGACGGCTCGATCGTTGCGGTCGGAGTCTCCGAGGTGAACAGTCCACTGCAGGGCTTCGTCATCAAGGTCGATCAGAACGGCACGCTCGATCCAACCTTCGGCAGCGGCGGCGTCGTGCTGATTCCGCAGACGTTCGTGCACGCGGTCGGCATCGACAGCGCCGGGCGTATCGTCGCCGCCGGCGAGCAGATCGCGAGCGGCGTCTACACGAGCACCGTGTTGCGCTTCGCCGCCGACGGTACGCCCGATTCGGCCTTCGGCAGCGGCGGAACGGTGTCTATCGAATGGGACGGCGCGGGCAATTCCAGTTACCTCGGCGCTTTGATCATGCAGGCCGACGACGGCGTGATCGTCGCCGGCGAATACGACGTCTACGGCGATGGCCTCGGCAGCGATTTCGCGATCGCGCGTGTGGATGCGGCCGGCGCTCTCGATGCGGCTTTCGGCGAGGGCGGAACGCGCGTGTTCCACGATCCCGGCAACAGCTCGTTCGTCAACGCGATCAACCGGATCGCTGCAACGTCCGACGGCGGCATCGCTTTCGCCGGCTACTACCTCAACGCCGACAGCGCGACCGCACTCATCATCGGTCATCTCGCCGCGGACGGTTCGACCGACGCCACGTTCGGCGACATCGCCAGCCCGGGCTACTTCCGGCCGGCGATCCTGCCGACCGCGCAAAGCGCAAACGCTTCTGCGCTTGTCGCGCAACCCGACGGCAAGTTGCTCGCTTCGGTCAGCTATTACCCGAACCCACCGGACAAGGAAAATTTCTACGTCCTCAGGAGTACGGCAGCCGGGCAGCTTGACACCACGTTCGCCGACAGCGGCATCTTCGCGACCGACCTCGCGCCCGACGGCGCCTACAGCGAGACCGGCACGATCGGTCTGCAACCGGACGGCCTGATTCTGCTCGCCGGCCGCGCGCAGCGCACGAGCGATTTCGTTGTCGATCTTGGCGCAGTGCGCCTGCTCAACGGTGGCGCACCGACCGACCGCATCTTCGCCAACGGGTTCGAGCCTTGATGCACTGGCGCTGCACGAACCGAGGATCGTGCTGGCGAACGCAGTCGGAGAGCTGGCGCGTCGGAACGCCACTCGAAGCTCGTTGCGATGATGCGAACGTCGGGTCGCGCAACGCTCACGCGTGCGCGAAATCAGTTCCCATTCGCGCGGCGGCTTCGGCTGCCGCCAACCGGCACACTTCCTCGATCGGACGCGCGGCGTCGATGCGGATCGCCGCGATCGGCGGCGTATCGAAGCGGCGCGCGACGATATCGACGAGGTCCGGTTCGCGGTCGGCCGCGGGATGTTTTCCATCCAGCAGATCGCGAGCGATGCGTTCGCGCGCCAGCGCCGGCGGGCAGTCGATGAGAAGCGGCAGGATATCGAAACCGTGCGCGTCGGCGAGCGCGACGACCTGATCGTAATCCTCGCGGCGCGAGAAGGTCATGCCGTCGATGACGCTCGACTCGCCGAGCAGGCAATTGATCTCGACCGTCAGCAACACCGTGCGGAACGCGGCGCGCTTCTCGACGAAGCTGAAATTGCAGCGCGGGAACATCGCCTGGCGGATCGCGTCGCGGCAGACGCGGCGAAGGCCAAGGCGCACTTCGAGCGTGCGCGCGACCGTGCTCTTGCCTGCGCCCGGAAGGCCGATGAGGGCGACGATCAGCGCGCGCGCAGCACCGGTTGGGGCCCGCTCCGTGCACTGAGGCGGATCCGGCCGCTCGTCCACCCTATCGATGTTCATCCCGCCTCTCACGAAACCGTTCATGCTCGCTTCCGCGCCAACGAAGGCCAATCAAGGCCGGGTGCGGTTGCGCCGGCAGACCGGCGCCGAGCCGGCCTAGGGTGCCACAAGTCCGGCGGGCCCAGCAGTTTTCGGCACTCCGAGCGGGCATACGGCCGTTTTATCGACCCGTTGCTTGGCTAGAATCGACTCGTGCAAGGCACAGGCCATGACCATCCTGAAGCTTCCGTTCGAAATCGAGGGTTACCGGATCGTGCGCCGCCTGGGCCTCGGCGGCATGGCGACCGTGTACCTCGGCATCCAGCGCTCGCTCGGGCGTCCGGTCGCGATCAAGGTGCTGGCAACCGATCACACGCAGAGCGAGGAGCTGGTGCGCCGATTCGAGCATGAGGCGCGCACGATCGCGCGGCTCGATCACCCGCACATCGTCAGCATCTTCGACGTCGGCCGCACATCGAGCGGTCAGATCTACTACACGATGCCGCATCTGCCGAACGGCGATCTCGCCGCGCGCAATCTGCGCGAGGACCCGATGCGGGTGCTGCAGATCATTCGTGCGCTCGCCGATGCGCTCGGCTATGCGCACGAGCAAGGCATCGTGCACCGCGATGTGAAACCCGAGAACGTGCTGTTCGACAAACTCGACCGGCCATTGCTCGCCGATTTCGGCATCGCGCTGAGCGACACGCATCAGCCGCGCGTTACGCGCGAAGGCGCGACGATCGGATCCTCGGGCTACATGAGTCCTGAACAAGCGCGCAGCCAGCCGCTCGATGGACGTTCGGACATCTATAGTCTCGGCGTGCTTTGCTATGAACTTCTGACCGGCGAGATGCCGTTTCGCGGACCGGACACATTGTCGGTCGCGCTCGCGCATATCGAGAATCCCGTGCCGCGCCTGCCGATGCTGCGTTGCATGTGGCAGCCGTTCATCGACAAATCGCTGGCCAAGCGACCCGAAGCGCGTTTTCAGAGTGCGGAAGAAGTGATGGCTGCGCTGGATGCGATTGAGCTGCGCATCACTGCACCGCCGCTGCACGGACCCGCGCGCTGGTGGCGCGCGCTCGCCGAGCGTACGGCCGCGATTCCACGCCGTACGCGCGCACTCGGGATTGGCCTGCTCATCACCATCGCGCTCGCGAGTCTCATCGTGTTGCTGCCGCACTCGCCAGGACCGCCGGCAGCGACGCCGTCGCCCGCTGTTGCGCAACCAACGCCGCAGTTCGCAGCACCTTCGAGTGCATTCGCTGCGACGCCGACGCCGCTGAACTATGCAACCGCGGCGG
>DASYJJ010000127.1:0-4920 GCA_035996605.1 Rhodanobacteraceae bacterium | reverse complement strand
GCGCTGAAGGATCCGTATTTCGTCGAGCGCAAGCTCTATCCGAATGTCGATTTCTATTCCGGCCTGATCTACAAGGCGCTCAAGATTCCGACCGAGATGTTCACGGTGATGTTCGCGATCGCGCGCACCGCGGGCTGGGTCGCGCACTGGCTCGAGCAGCACGAGGATCCGGAAACCAAGATCGGACGGCCGCGCCAGATCTACACAGGTCCGGCCAACCGCGATTACGTCGAGATCGCCAAGCGTTGATTTCGTGAATCAGGCGCGTTGCTCGATGATCCGTCAGCGATCGGCGGAAGTTGCGTCTTCGTCGCGCACCAGTTCCTCGACCGCTGCGAGATTCGCACGCCGCATCGGCTTCTCGTCGATGCGATCGAGCGGCGCTTGCCTCAGCCGATCGTAAGGAAGCACGCTCACGTCGATCGCGTTGTCGCCCGCGCTGAAAAGAAATACCGGCACGTCCGCGCTGACGTCGCGTTCCAGCCGCAGACGCCGCGTGCGTTCCTCGTATGGAATGCCATGTTCGCGCAGGAAAAGTGCGATTTCCTGGACCTGATCGTCGTGCAGGTGCAGGCACACGGCGGAATGCTCGTCCGCGGTGCCGTCGAGCACGGCGCCGACGAGTCGCGGCTCGTGGCGCACGAAGAAGCGCATCGCCTCGAGTGCGGCTTCGCGTAGCCGCTGCAGCGTTTGCGGCTGCTCGTGCGCGCGAAAAAGACGCTGATGTTCGCGCAGCGCATCCTCGATCTCGCCGTTCTTCGGCAGACCCACTTCTTCGCTGATTCCAAGCCTCGACGCGGCCTTCAGCTTGGCCTGTCGATAGTCGCGCAAGCCACCTTCCGCGATCAGGCGCGCCGCCTCCACGGCAATGCGTCTGCGCTGCTCTTGTGTTCGAGTCAGAGCGTAGCGTGCGTGATCTTCTCGGTTCGGCATGGGGTTGTTTGTTGCGGAGAAAAAAGCCGGGATTCGAGATTCAGAGCGCGTCGATCACATCCCGAATGCCGAATCCCGAATCCCGGCTTTTCCAAAGCCAATCAAAATACGTCGTACGCTTCGCGCTGCTCGCCGTTTTTCTGCGCATCCTGCGTTGGCTGCGCTGCGAGTCGCGCGACGTCTTCGGATTTCAGAACCTCGAGAATCGCGCCGGAATCCGACGCCGATGCCAGCGCGCCCGTACCTGGATCGATGCGCACCTTGCTGATTCCCGGCGGCATGTCGAAGGGTTGTTCGGGTACGTCTTTGAGCGCGACCCGCATGAAATCGATCCAGATCGGCAATGCTGCTTTCGCGCCGAATTCGCCGTGGCCGAGCGAGCCGAAATCGTCGAACCCGACCCAGCAGCTCGCGACGAGCTTGCCGCCGTCGAAGCCGGTGAACCAAGCGTCACGATGATCGTTGGTCGATCCGGTCTTGCCGGCGAGATCGTTGCGCTTGAGCACCATGGCTCCTGCGCCGGTGCCGCGGCGGACCACGTCGCGCATGAGCGAGGTGACGAGATATGCGTTCCGCGTATCGATCACGCGCGGCGCAAGATGCGGCTCGCCCGGAGCGTGTGGTGCGGGCGTCGGCGCAGCCTTCGCGCTGCCGATCGGATTGAGCGCGCTCGTAGTGGCGGTCGAATCGGTATGCGGCGGCGTATGTGCGGCGTCGGCGAGTTGTCGTTGCGGGCAGGTCGCGCAAGCCAGGGCCGGGTCGGCGCTGTAGACGACCTTGCCGTCGCGGTCGTCGATTTCGCGAACGAAATATGGGTCGATCAGGAAGCCGCCGTTCGCGAACACGGCGTAGCCGCGCGCCATCGTCAGCGGTGAAACCGAGGCCGTTCCCAGAGCCATCGAAAGGCTTTCCGGAATCTGCTCCGCCGCGAATCCGAAGCGCGTGATGTATTCACGGGCGTAGTGCACGCCGATCGCATCGAGCACGCGCACGGAAACGAGATTGACCGACTTGACCAGCGCTTCGCGCAGGCGAATCGGACCCTGGAACGTGTCGTCGTCGTTCTTCGGCGTCCAAAGGCCGTTCGGCTTGGACGGATCGGGAAATACCAGCGGCGCATCGTTGACGACGGACGCCGGCGTGAATCCATGCTCGAACGCGGCCGAATACAGGAACGGCTTGAAACCTGAGCCGGGCGAGCGGTTGCTCTGCGTGACGCGGTTGAACTTGCTGCGCAGAAAACTGAAACCGCCGACAAGGGTTTCGATCGCGCCGTCTTCGGGATCGAGCGCGACGAATGCGGCTTCGGCGGCCGGCATCTGGGTCAGCGTCCACGCATCCTTTTCGTTGCGCTCGATGCGGACGATGTCGCCACGCTTGAGCACGTCGTCGACTTTTTTCGGCGCGGCACCGCGGCGGTCTTCGTCGATCTGCCGGCGCGCCCAATCGACGCCGGCGAGCTCGAGCGTCGCGGTCTTGCCGTCGGCCATGTAGACCGACGCCGCGGAGGCATCGACGCTGGTGACGATGCCGGGCACGAGGCCGGCGAGCACGTGATAGTCGAGGAGCGCCTTGTCCCAGTCGGCCTTGCCGCTGTCGGCCGCGAGGTCGACGTGCGCTTCGGCGCCGCGATAACCGTGACGTCGATCGTAGGTGACGAGGTCCGTGCGCAGCGCATCGTTCGCGGCTTCCTGGCGCGCCGAATCCAGTGTCGTTTTGACTACGTAGCCGTCGGTCAACGCGTCGTTGCCGAGTCGTTCCATCGCTTCCAGACGCACCATCTCGGCGAAATACGGCGCGTCGACTTCAACCGGCGGCTCGTGCGGAAAGGCGAGGTCGGGCGTTGCGATGCCCTGATCGTAGGTCGTCTTGTCGATGAAGCGATTCTCGAGCATGCGCCCGAGCACGTAATTGCGGCGCTCGATCGCGCGCGTCGGATTGCTGATCGGATTGCCGGTCGAAGGGAACTTCGGCAGCGAGGCGAGCATCGCGCTCTCGGCTACGGTGAGCTCGGGCAGCGTCTTGCCGTAGTAGAACTCGGCGGCCGCGGACACACCGTAGGAGCGATGGCCGAGGAAAATCTTGTTGAGATAGAGCTCGAGGATCTCGTCCTTGGTCAGCGCGCTCTCGATGCGGAACGCGAGGAAAATCTCGGAAAGCTTGCGCGTGTAGCTGACTTCGGGGCTCAGGAAGAAATTGCGCGCGACCTGCTGGGTGATCGTGCTGCCGCCCGCGACGTGCTTGCTGCCGGTGGTTATGACCAGCCAGACGGCGCGGAAGATGCCGCCGACGTCGATGCCGCTATGGGTATAGAAATCCGCGTCCTCGGCGGCGAGGAACGCCTGCTTCACCTGCTCGGGCACGTCCTGGATACGGACCGGGGTACGCTTGGTCTCGCCGAAGGCCGCAATGAGCTTGTCGTCTGAGGAATAGATCCTCAGCGGAACCTGCAGGCGAACGTCCTTGAGCGTCTCGACCGAGGGCAGCCGGGGAGAGATAAGCCAATAGGCCGTGCCGATCGCAAGGACACCCAGGAGGAGGCCCGCAAGCGCCAGGTAGAGCGCATAGCGCAAGAACCGGAACAGTATTCTCATGTTGCGGGCGGGACTTGTGATGCTAGTCAAAGTAAACGCGGCAAGTAACAGAGTATAGATCGCTCACCCGCCAGGGGACATGGCGGCGTGTGCTCGCCAGGGTCGAAGTCCGCGTTCAGCCACAAAAAGAACAGCCTTTTGCCCGGTGCAAGGACGGGGTGTTGATAAATCGTTAAAGTTTGGGCTTAATGTACTAGCGCATCTTTCGCTCGTAAGAGCGCGTGGGAAGGGGAAAAAGTGTGGGCCTGTTCACACCTAAAGCGCCGGCGCTGATAGGCGTCGACATCAGTTCGACTGCGGTCAAGCTGCTTCAACTGGGGCAGGTTGGCGGCCGCTATCGCGTCGAACACTACGCGGTCGAGCCGCTTCCGCCGAACGCTGTCGTCGAGAAAAACATCGTCGAGGTCGAAGCCGTCGGCGAAGCAATCCGACGCGCGTTCAACCGCTCGGGCGCCAAGAGCAAGTTCGCCGCGGCAGCCGTAGCAGGCTCAGCGGTGATCACCAAGATCATCCCCATGCCCGCGGATCTTACCGAAGAGGACATGGAAGCCCAGATCCAGGTCGAGGCCAATCAATACATCCCGTATCCGATCGAGGAAGTGAGCCTCGATTTCGAAGTTCTGGGCCCGGTCAAGGACAACCCGGACATGGTCAACGTGCTGCTCGCCGCTTCGCGGACCGAGAACGTTGACCTGCGCATCGCAGCGCTCGATCTCGGCGGACTCGGCACCAAAGTCGTCGACGTCGAAGCGTTCGCGATGGAAAACGCATTCAAGCTGATCTCCGATCAGCTCGCGGTGCCGAAGGACGCGGTGGTCGCGGTCGTCGACGTCGGCGCGACGATGACGACACTCATCGTGCTGAAGGGCCAACGCACGATCTATTCGCGCGAACAGGTCTTCGGCGGCAAGCAGCTCACCGACGAGGTGATGCGCCGCTACGGTCTCAGTTACGAAGAAGCCGGCCTCGCCAAGCGCCAGGGCGGCCTGCCCGAATCCTACGAAATCGAAGTGCTGGAGCCTTTCAAAGAGGCCATGGTCCAGCAGATCAGCCGTCTCCTGCAGTTCTTCTTCGCAGGCAGCGAGTTCAGCAAGGTCGATCAGATCGTGCTGGCCGGCGGCTGCGCGTCGATCGCTGGCGTCGCCGACATGGTCGAGGAACAGATCGGCGTGCCGTGCGTTGTCGCCAACCCGCTCTCCGAGATGTCGCTGTCTGGCCGCGTGCAGGCGCAGACGCTCGCGCAGGACGCGCCGGCGCTGATGATCGCCTGCGGGCTTGCGCTCAGGAGCTTCGACTGATGGCCAGAATCAATCTTCTGCCTTGGCGCACCGATCGTCGCAAGCAGCGCGAGCGCGAGTTCTACATGCTGCTGATCGCTTCGGCGGTCAGCGGC
>DASYJJ010000126.1:0-3819 GCA_035996605.1 Rhodanobacteraceae bacterium | reverse complement strand
CGCTTTCCGTATGCCGTGGATGGCTCAGGCCATCTCACGCAGACGCGCGATGGCGGCGTGCACGCGATCTACACGATCGCAGGTCGCAGCGATGCACCCGGCTGCACGATGGCGCAGCCGAACTACGACCAGATGCAACAGCTGGGCAATCTCATTTTCCGCATTCCGACGCCGGTCTTCGGTGCAGGACTCATCGAGAACATCGCCGACTCGACGATCCTTGCGAACATGAATTCCAATGGGAGCCTCAAGCATCAGCTCGGCATCAACGGTCGTCCCAACAGCAGCGGGAACGATGGATCGATCACGCGCTTCGGCTGGAAGGCGCAGAACAAGTCGCTGGAGATCTTCAGCGGCGAGGCGTACAACGTCGAGATGGGGGTCAGCAACGAGCTGTTCCCGAACGAGCGCGCCAATCCGCCGGCGAATTGTCTCTACAACGGCACGCCCGAAGATCACACCAATTTCGATGACGCCGGTTCAGCGATCGCGAGCGATACGGTGGGCTTCACCGTATTCATGCGCTTCCTGGCTCCGCCCGTGCCGTCGATTTCGGGAATTCCAGGCAATCCATCGCAGCAGTCGATCCAGAATGGACAGGCGCTCTTCGGCCAGGTGCATTGCGATCTATGCCACACGCCGACATTGCAGACGGCAGGATCAAACCTGACGGCGGCGTTGGACCATCAAAATGCCGCGTTGTATTCCGATCTGCTTCTGCACACGATGGGTGCGGGTCTTGCCGACAACATCTTGCAGGGCGGCGCCGGACCAAGGGATTTCCGCACGGCGCCGTTGTGGGGCGTGGGTCAGCGCATTTTCTTCTTGCATGACGGACGCGCGACGCCTGTGAACGGTGGCTTGCTGACTGCGATTCTTGCGCATTCGAGCCAGGGCTCCGAGGCCAATGGCGTGATTTACGCGTTCAACCGTCTCGCCGAGTCGCAGAAACAGGACCTTCTGAATTTCCTGCGATCGCTGTGAGATAGCCAGAGAAGGGGTCGAATTCTTCGCATGCACCGGATGAATTCGGCCCCTTCGGAGTGGTGAGCCTCGCGGGGAGGCCACGACGTTGCTAGTCAACCGCGCTGCCGTGGCGGAGACTTCGCTTCCTCGCAATCGCGTCTGCGACGGAGACCACGCCAGTGCAGATCGACGGTCTGATTTCCCGTTCCAGCGTATGGAATCTCCATGAGACAGCCGATCGGCTGATCGCCGTGTTGAACAGCCGCGGACTCGAGATCATGGCGCGGATCGATCATGCGGCCGCTGCAAACAAAGTCGGCCTCGCACTCCGGCCCACCGAGCTTTTCATTTTCGGCAACCCGAAATCCGGCACGCCGCTGATGCAGAAATCGCAGACCTTGGGCATCGATCTCCCGCTCAAGGCGCTGCTCTGGGAGGATGAGGCGGGCATTGTCTGGATTTCGTACAACGAACCGGGTTGGCTGGCGCGACGGCACGGCATCGATGGCGAAAACGAAGCGACCGTGAGGGCAATGGAGGCCGCAATGATGGCGATTGCGAAGGAAGCGGCTGATCGATGACACGCTTTGCTGCGAAATATCATTTGCGAGCGCATGAATCCGGCGAGTCGCTTCGTCGAGTCTGAGCTTGAGCAAGAAAAATCCGAAACAGATCCTAGAATTCGGATGCCTGGCAGATGTCTGCGGTGGTCGTGACCCATGCTATCGTGAGCCATGGGGGAAAGCCGACGCGACGAAGGCCTCGTGCGTGCTGTGGGTCCGTGGGGACTCGCGGCGAGCATCGTCAACATGGTCGTCGGCGCCGGGATTTTCGCGGTGCCCGCGGCGCTCGCGGCATCGATCGGCCCGTACGCGCCGATCGCGTTCGTGGTCTGCGCGATCGCGATCGGATCGATTGCGATCTGCTTTGCCGAAGGCGGCAGCCGCGTGCCGACGAGCGGAGGCGCTTACGGTTACGTCGAAGTCGCGTTCGGTCCGCTCGTCGCGTATGCGACCGGCACGCTCTTGTGGTTTTCCGATCTCCTTGCCTGCGGCGGTGTCGCTGCTGCTCTGGCCGACGTTGTGTCGAGTCTCTTTGCGCCCGAGTGGCGCGCAGCGGTACGTGTTGCGGTCGTGGTGAGCGCAGTCGGCACGATCGCCATGATCAACATCGGCGGCGTCGCGCGGGGCGCGCGCTTCATCTCGATCGCGACGGTGGTCAAGCTCATTCCGCTGGCGATCTTCATTGTCGTCGGTGCGACAGCGATCAACGGCTCGAACTTCGCGGTGCCGACGCAGGTGGATACCTCGGGCATCGGACGCGCACTGATCCTCGCACTCTTCACGTTCACCGGAATGGAAGTGTCGCTCTGCGCAAGCGGAGAAGTCGCGCGGCCGGCGCGCACGATTCCGCGCGCGCTGCTCATTGCCATGCTGTCGGTGACGTTGCTGTATGTCGCGATCCAGGTCGTCGCGCAAGGCGTGCTTGGTCCTGCGCTCGCGAAGTCGACCGTTCCGCTCGCCGATGCGATGGGACAGATCAGTCCCGCGTTGCGGCTTCTGCTGCTCGCTGGAGCCGCGGTTTCGATGCTCGGCTGGCTGGGCAGCGATATTCTCGGCACGCCTCGCATTTTGTTCGCATTCGCGCGCGACGGACTTATGCCGCGTGCGCTCGGCCGCGTGCATCCGCGCAGCCATGCGCCGCACGTGGCGATCATCTGCTACGCGATTCTTGCGATCGTGCTTGCGTTGAGTGGAACGTTCGCCGAGCTCGCCGTGCTCTCGACACTGACGGTAACCGTGCCTTACGTCGCCGGTTGCGCGGCGGCATGGCGACTCGCGCGCCGCGGCGTTGCGCTTGCGGGCGAGCCACTCGGATTCCGCTGGCTCGGCGCCGCGGCTGCGGTTGGCATCATCAGCTCGTTTGCGCTCGTCGCGCTGGCATCGCCGGACGAGATTCTTGGGTTTGCTGCCGCGGTCGCGATCGCTGTCGCGATCTACGTGATTCAGACACGCCTCGTTCCGGCTCGAACTTAGCGCGGGCTTTCAGGTGACGGCGTCGACCGGACATGCGGGCGCGCACCAAATCAGCGCAGCTGACTATCCTTGCTGCCGCGACGGTTGTAACCGCTGAACGACTGCTGCTCGCGGTCCTGCGCTTCCTGGCACGAGACGCACAACCGCACGCCGGGCACGGCCTTGCGCCGCGCTTCCGGAATCTTCGCTTCGCATTGTTCGCAATGCGTGCGGCTGCGCCCGCGCGGAATGCGGCTGCGCGCACGCTTGACCGCATCGTCGACGGTCGAGTCGATCTGTTCCTGTACGGCGCCGTCGCCGGCCCAACCCGTTGCCATATACCTCTCCGGATTCCACTTGCACGGCCCGATGCCGAGTCGGTCCCACTTGCGCGGGCTCGAAGCGCAACTATCCGCTCAAATCGAAATGGGGTCGAGCGCCGGCGTCTCAATCGGTTGGGCGCGCGCAGACGCTCGGAAGCGTCGTCGGGCTCATGTCGGCGGCGGCAAGACCGCTGATCCGCGATTCGCTTGCGTGCGGCGCGACAGCGCGGGGGCCGCCAGCAGTGCCGCTATCAGCAGCAGACCGATATAGACGACCAGGGGCAGCATCGATTCCGCGGATTTTGGAAACAGCCTGAAGCGCAGAAACGTCGAAAAATTCGTCGCGTCGTGTAGGTAAATCATGAGGAACGTGCTGCCGCCCGAATTCAGGAAGAACCAGGTCATGATCACCGACAGCGAGATGCAGCTGAATAGAAAGAGCGCATGCTCGCCGAGACCCGGGAGTTTTTCCTCCGCTGCATAAAGCGGCACATGCCACGCGTACCAGACAACGC
>DASYJJ010000125.1:0-4955 GCA_035996605.1 Rhodanobacteraceae bacterium | reverse complement strand
CGAGGTCTTCGCGGCGGCGCGGATTGTCGCAGATTCGGCGGCCGGGTCGTCCCGACAACCTCGTCGGGTAGCCAAGGAACCCGAGAAATCCGTGTCCTGCGTGGCTTTTTTAACCCATTTTCCCTTGCCCGCCAGAGTCCCACTGACTAGACTGGCGCGCTTTTTCTCGCTCCGTGCGAGCGGCTCGAAAACCGCTCCGGCACCGGAGATGTGTAGCCGCATCGGACACGCAGTGTCTCGTGCAAATCATTGATTAGACATAAGGCTCGCGCCGCGCTCATGTTCAAAGGTTTACGCGGACTCTTCTCCAACGATCTCTCGATCGATCTTGGCACTGCCAACACGCTGATCTACGTCCGTGGGCAGGGCATCGTGCTCAACGAACCTTCGGTTGTCGCCATTCGACAGGATCGCGGACCCGGCGGCCCACGCTCGGTCGCGGCCGTCGGCGGCGACGCCAAGCGCATGCTCGGCCGCACGCCCGGCAACATCGTCACGATCCGCCCGATGAAGGACGGCGTCATCGCCGACTTCACGATGACCGAGGAAATGCTCAAGCAGTTCATCAAGAAAGTGCACCGCTCGCGGCTGTTCCGGCCGAGCCCGCGCGTTCTGGTCTGCGTGCCATGCGGATCGACGCAGGTCGAGCGGCGTGCGATCAAGGAATCGGCCGAATCGGCCGGCGCACGCGACGTGTATCTGATCGAGGAACCCATGGCCGCGGCGATCGGCGCCGGCATCCCGGTGCACGAGGCGCGCGGCTCGATGGTGCTCGACGTCGGCGGCGGCACTTCGGAAGTCGCGGTCATCTCGCTGAACGGCATCGTCTATTCGCAATCGGTGCGCATCGGCGGAGACCGCTTCGACGAGGCGATCATCAACTATGTGCGCCGCAACCATGGCACGCTGATCGGCGAATCGACCGCCGAGCGCATCAAGATGGAGATCGGTTGCGCCTATCCGCAGGCCGAGGTGCGCGAGATCGAAGTATCCGGGCGCAATCTCGCCGAAGGCGTGCCGCGCATGTTCACGGTGAATTCCAACGAAATCCTCGAAGCGCTGCACGAGGCCTTGTCCGGCATCGTCAGCGCGGTCAAGAGCGCGCTCGAGCAGACGCCGCCCGAGCTTTGCTCGGACGTCGCCGAGCGCGGCATCGTGCTCACCGGCGGCGGCGCTCTGCTGCGCGATCTCGACCGGCTGATTTCCGAGGAGACCGGCCTGCACGTGCACGTCGCGGACGATCCGCTGACCTGTGTCGCCCGAGGCGGCGGTCGCGCGCTCGAGCTGATCGATCAGCACGGCAGCGATTTCTTCGCGCCGGAATAGGGAAGAGCCGAGATTCGGAATTCGGGATTTGGGATCGAGGCGCTACGATTCCGCGGTCTTGCAGAGTAGTTTAGGCCGCACATCCCGAAATCCCGCATCCCGAATCCCGAAAAGTGGCCATCGCGCGCAACGACACCGCAACCCTGTTCGCCGAAGGCACGGCGAGCACGCTGCGCCTGATCGCCTATCTCGGCCTCGCGGCGGTCCTGATGGTGGTCGATCATCGCGCGGGCTATCTCGAGACGCTGCGCCGCATCGCCGGCGCGCTGGTGGAACCGGTGTATCGCATCGCGGCGTTTCCCGCTGACGTCGCACGCGCGACGCGTACCGCCGTCGTCTCGCAAGACACGCTCGCCAAGGAAAACCGTGAGCTTCGCGATGCGCTGCTGCTCGCGCAGGCGCGGCTCAATCGCCTGGACGCGCTCGTTGCGCAGAACACACGGTTGAAAGATCTGCTCGACGCACAAAACAGCCTCGGCCTTTCGGTGCAGCTCGCGCGTCTGGTCGATGTCGATCTCGATCCGTTCCGTCCGCGCGTCGTGCTCAACGTCGGATCGAATCAGGGCATCACGCTAGGTCAACCGGTCATCGATGCGCACGGCATCATGGGCCAGGTCATCGAGGTGCTCGCGAATACGTCGGTGGTGATGCTGGTCACCGATCCGACGCACGCCATTCCGGTCATGGTCGAACGCTCGGGCCTGCGCACGATCGCATACGGAACCGGTGCCATCGATCGGCTGGAGTTGCCGAACATTCCGATCAGCGCCGACGTGCAGATCGGAGATCGGCTGGTGACTTCAGGACTCGGCGGACGTTTTCCTGCGGGATTTCCGGTCGGCGAGATTCTTTCGATCAGCACCGATGCGAGCAGCCTGTTCGCGTCGGCGCAGGCGCGACCCGCTGCGGCGCTCGATCGCAGCGACGACGTGTTGCTGCTGCGCGATCAGCCGCAACCTTACGGTGCCCCGGCGCCGCTGGAGCAGACGGGTCCACCGCGTGAGTTGGCTGGGTCGGCTCCGGCCAAGCCGAACGTGGCGCGACCGGCAGAAGAACAGCAGTGATGAAGTGTTTGCGCACGGCTGCCCTCACCCTAACCCTCTCCCGCAAGCGGGAGAGGGGATCGAAGCTGTCGTCCCTTTCCCGCTTGCGCGAGAGAGGATCGAACGCGATTTCCCGCCTCTCCTGCATGTGGGAGTGTCGAACGAACACGATTTTCCCCCTCTCCCGCTTGCGGGAGAGGGCTGGGGTGAGGGCAAGCCCGAATCACCCTCTCGGCGCCCGCTCATGAATCGCAACCGCGTCCGCGCTTGGCTGTTCGCCGGCAGCATCGCCTTCGCATTCCTGTTGCAGCTGATGCCGTTGCCGGAACTGCTCGCGCCGGTGAAGCCCTATTGGGTCGGTCTCGTGCTGATCTACTGGGCGATCGAAACGCCCGAGCGTGTTGGCCTTGGCTTTGCGTTCATGGTCGGACTTGCGGGCGATCTGCTCAGCGGGCAGCTTCTTGCCGAACAGGCGTTGCGGCTCGTCGTGATGATTTTCATCGTGCTGCGTTTTCGCGCACGCCTGCGTTTTTTCCCGATGTGGCAGCAGGCGCTGGCCGTGTTCGCGCTGCTGCTCAACGATCGCATCGTTGTGATCATGGTGCGCGGCTTCGCCGGCGATCCGATGCCCGCGGCGGCGTTCTGGCTGTCGCCGCTGGTGGGCATGATGCTTTGGCCGTTCGTGTTCCTCGCGCTCGACGATCTGCGCGGACGTCTTCGCGTCGGCGATTCGTGACGCGTCGTGGCCAGTCTCCTAAAACCCATGAAGGACACGCGACAGGAAGCATCCGCGTTCCGTCGTCGCGCATTCATCGGCTTCCTCATCATCGCCTTGTGCCTCATCGGGCTCGGCGCGCGCTTTGCCTATCTGGAGATCACCCGCCACGACGAATTCGCGCTGCGCTCTGATTCGAATCGCATCGTCACGCGTCCGCTCGCGCCGGGCCGCGGACTCATCTACGACCGCAATGGCGTGCTGCTCGCCGACAACGTCGCCGCGTTCCGGCTCGAAGTGACGCCCGAGCAGGTCAAGGGCATGGACAAGATGCTCGCTGCTTTGCGACAAGTCGTTCCGCTCACCGACGACGACATCGAACGCTTCAATGCGCTGCGCCGGAGCAAGCACGCGTACCAGGGGATTCCGCTGCGGCTCAAGTTGTCCGAAGAGGAGATCGCGCGCTTCGCGGTCAATCGCTGGGCTTTTCCCGGCGTCGATGTCGTGCCCTACCTGACGCGATCGTATCCCCTCGGGCAGGAGTTCTCGCACGTCGTCGGCTACGTCGGGCGCATCGACGAGAACGATCTCACGCGGCTCGACAAAGGCGAATACGCCGGCACCACGCACGTCGGCAAGACCGGCATCGAGCGCTTCTACGAGGACCGCCTGCACGGCGAACCCGGCTACGAGCAGGTCGAGGTCAACGCCGATCATCGACCAATGCGCGTGCTCGAGCCGCGTGTCGCGCCCAAGCCCGGCGAGAACCTTTATCTCACCATCGACGCGCATCTGCAGGAAGCCGCCGAAGCCGCATTCGACGGACGCGCCGGCGCCGCGATCGCGGTCGATCCGCGCAACGGCGAAGTGCTGGCGATGGTCAGCGTGCCGAGCTTCGATCCGAATCCGTTCGTCAACGGCATCGCCAGCGCCGACTACGCGGCATTGCTGAACGATCCGGACAAGCCGCTGCTCGATCGCGCGCTGCGTGGCGGCTATGCGCCGGGCTCGACGGTGAAACCATTCATGGCATTGGGCGGACTCGAGCTCGGTCTGCGCAGGCCCGAAGACACCGTGCTTTCGGTCGGCGAATTTCATATTCCCGGACAGCAGCGCGCCTACCGCGACGACAAGCGCGGGGGCCACGGCCGCGTCGATCTCGTGCAGGCCATCGCGCAATCGGTCAACACCTATTTCTATTCGCTCGCCTACGACATGGGCATCGATCGGCTGAGCGGGTTCATGGGCAAGCTCGGCTTCGGCGCGCCGACGGGTATCGACCTGATCGGCGAAAGCGCCGGAGTGTTGCCTTCTCAAGAGTGGAAACGCGCGCGATTCAATCAACCGTGGTATCCCGGCGAAACGGTGATTGCCGGCATCGGGCAAGGCTATTGGGTCGTCACGCCGCTGCAGCTCGCGCAAGCGGTTTCGATCGTCGCCGCCGAAGGCGTGCCGCACACATTCCATCTGCTGCGCGCGGTGCAATCGGCAATCGACAGCAAGCGAGAGGTCATCGATCCGCCGAGCGCGAAGCCGAACATCATCAAGAATCCGGCGGATTGGCACTGGGTGCAGAAGGGCATGATCGAGGCCGTCAACAGCGGCACCGCGCTTGGCATCAACAAGGACTTCCCGTACCAGATCGCAGGCAAGACCGGCACGGCCGAGCGCTATTCGCGCACGACCGAGGAATGGACCAGCATCAGCGAAAGCCCGATCGAGCGGCACCAGGTCTTGTTTGAGGCGTTCGCGCCGGCCGACGACGCGCGCATCGCGGTCGTCGTCGCGCTCGAAGCAGGGCGCAGCGGCGCACACGACGCCGCGCCGATCGTGCGCAAGATTCTCGACGCATGGCTGCCGGGCGATCAGGA
>DASYJJ010000124.1:0-2504 GCA_035996605.1 Rhodanobacteraceae bacterium | reverse complement strand
AGACAACGCACGCGAGTGAACGTCTCATCGGTTGGACGCCTTCGCAATCGTATTCAGTTGGCTCATCACGTCGGCGACCGGCGCTACGTCGGCATACTTCGACGCCATGTCGAATAGGTTGACCGCATGCGACGTCGCGCTGCGATCATAGACGCACTCTTGCGGCACCGTCACGCGAAAGTTGTACGCAAAGGCATCGACCACGGTGCCTCTGACGCAACCACTGGTCGTGCATCCTGTCACCACCAGCGTATCGGCACCGAGGTCGATCAGGTGACTCACCAACGGCGTGCCAAAAAATGCGCTGGGATGCTTTTTCGGCAGCAGTACGTCGCCCGGCACCGGCGCAACTTCGCGCACGAACTCGTAGCCTTTATCGGCGATGTTCATGATCGCCGGCACTTTTTCCGCCAGGCGCCCGCCGTCGGTCGCTTTCTTGGGTGCTACGTGAGGATATAACACCGGCCAGCCATTATGGCGGAACTGCGCGAGCAAGGGTTCGATGTGGCGCACGGCGTTCCAACCGACGTCGCCGCAACTCGTGGAGAACTCCTTGATCGATTCCCAAAACGGCAAAGGCTGCGTGCCGACCGTTCGATACTGGACGTCGATGATCAGCAAGGCCGGCCGATCGCCCAAACCCGAAGGTCGCCCGAAGCCGGCGGCGTGATACGCACGCTGCTCTGCTTCGCTGATGATTCCGTCCCACGGCCGCACCACCTTCGCTCCTCCTCCCGGTGAGGCGCCAACCGCGCTCCCGACCCGCGGCTTCACATCGCCTCCGACGGATGTTGTCCGCGACGGTCCTTCGGCGGCGCCCGATCTTTGAGACGATACGAAACACCTTGGTATTTGTCAAATCCATTTTGCTCTGTGATAGTATTTCGCAAATCCATAGCCCTGAGCGACCCTGCGTGCTCGATCTAAACCTGCTGCTGGTGTTCGAGGCCATCCTTCTCCATCAGAATGTGACGGCAGCGGCAGCGCACAACGGCCTCACCCAGTCGGCGATGAGCAACGCCTTGGGGAGGCTGCGACGGCACTTCGACGATCCACTGTTCGTGAGCACCCGCAACGGCATGCTTCCCACGCCGCGCGCGCTCGACCTGGCGCGGCCGCTGATGCAAGCGCTGAGCCTGGTTCGCGCGAGCGCGCAAACGGCCAAAGATTTCGACCCGCAGCAATCGAAGCGGACCTTTCGCTTCCACATGACCGACGTCGGCGAGATGGTATTCCTTCCGCCGCTGGTGAAGCGGCTCGACGAAATGGGCGCCACGGTCAAGCTGGAAACCGCGCAGCTGGCATCGACCGAAGTCGCAGAGCGGCTCGAGTCCGGGGAAATCGATTTCGCGGCGGGATACCTGCCGAGCCTCTCGAAAAGCGTCGAGAATGCCCCTTTGTTTCGCGAGCACTACGTCTGCATGACGCGGCGCTCGCATCCGATCGCGCGCAACGGCGGCCTCACCGTCGAGAAATTTCTCGCCGCCTCGCACGTGTTGATCGAGTCGATGGGATCGGGGCACAAGAACATCGAGCGCAAGCTGAACGAGCAGGGTATCAAGCGCGAGTGCGCGCTGCGCGTACCGCACTTTCTGGTGATTCCCATGATCGTCGCCAACACCGATCGGATCGTGACCATTCCGAGCCGGGTAGCCAACGCGTTTTCTACACTGGTTCAGACGCGCATCCATCCTCTGCCGGTAATGATTCCGAGCTTCGATGTCTCGCTCTTCTGGCACCCGCGCTTTCGCGACGATCCACCCCTTCGATGGCTGCGCAATTTGATGATCGAACTGTTCCAGGAGTCCCGTAAAGGCAAGGAGGCGCGGGCGTGATCGGTCACATGGAGGAGTGCCGGGACGGGGATGTCTTGGGACACCGTTCGAGTCGGGCCACGACGCAACGGGTGGTTTACGCCGCATGACCGGAGAGAAGCACATGGGCTACCGGGTGGGCATCGACGTCGGCGGCACGTTCACCGACTTCGCCCTGTACGATGAGTCGTCACGCAAACTGACCATTCGTAAAGTGCTGACCACCTCAAACGACCCGTCGATCGCCGTGCTACGCGGACTCGACGACCTGACACGCGATATCGGAATCGACGTAAGCGCGCTGACCGAAGCGATCCACGCGACGACGGTGGCGACCAACACCGTCATCCAGCGCAACGGTCCAAGGACGGCACTGCTGACGACCAAAGGCTTCCGCGATGTGCTGGTGATCGGCCGGCAGAAGCGCTGGGAGCTCTACGACAACTACATCGACAAGCCGGTGCCGGTCGTGCCGCGCGAGCGCATCTGGGAAGTGGCCGAGCGCTTGCTGCACGACGGCACCGTGCGAATCCGGCTCGACGAAAAAGCGGTGCGGCGCGCGGCGCGCGAGATGAAAGCGGCCGGCGTCGAAACCGTTGCCATTTGCTTCCTCCATTCGTACACGAATGCGGCGCACGAACGCCGCGCCGGCGAAATCGTTCGCGAAGTCGCACCAGAGCTGCAAGTCTG
>DASYJJ010000123.1:0-7737 GCA_035996605.1 Rhodanobacteraceae bacterium | reverse complement strand
ACGATCGCGACCGTGCTGACGCGTCTGGAAAAGCGCGGTGTGGTCGCGCAACGTCGCGAAGGACGCCAGCTTTTCTATCACGCGCTGGTCGGCGAGGCTCAGGTGCGACGCTCGATGGTTGCGGACTTGCTCGGATCGCTTTTCGATGGCGACGCGCGCGAACTCGTCGCGCATCTGGTCAAGGAATCGGAGATAGCGCCCGGCGATCTCGCCAAAGTGCGGCGGCGTCTGGCGCGGGGAGGGCAGAATGGCGAGTGAAATTTACGCAGCGTGGCTGCTGACGTTCGGGTTGCATGCGAGCGTTCTGCTCAGCGTTGCGTGGCTGATCGATCGCGGTTCGTTGCGTGCGCGTCCGGCCTGGCGCGAAATGCTTTGGCGTGCCGCGTTCTTCGGCGGCGTCGTCACGGCGAGTGCGCAGGTGCTGCTCGACACGCCGGCTCCCACACGCATCAGGTTGTCCACGAATTCGTCGGCCGGCGGACCGGAGGTCGTCTCGTCAATCACGTTGACGCAGCCATCGAAGGATCGCCCGGAAAACATCGTTCCCGTCGAACGCGCTCATATTGCCGCGCAATCGTCAACGACACCGTCAATAGCGAAGGCGGAAACAATCGTCTCCGAACCAGCGTCGACTCCATCGCGCGGAGTTCCGTTCGCATTTCCTTCGTGGCATCTGATGCTGATCGCGGGCTGGCTCGCCGGCGCGCTGATCGCATTGACGCGTCTGGCCGCTGCATGGCTCGGCCTCAGGCGTTCGTTGAAGCGGGCCGAGCCGGTGCACAAAGAGCAGCTCGCGACCGACGTTGCAGCGCTCGCAATCCAGGCCGGAATCGAAGCGCCGCGTCTCGGCGCGCTGGATGATCTCGCAAGTCCCATCGCGGCGCGCGGGCGCATCCTGCTGCCGCACTGGGCGATCGATCTTCTTGATCGAGAACAGCTGCGCGCGATGCTCGCTCACGAAACCGCGCATATCGCGCGGCGTGATCCCGATTGGAAACTCGCGATCGCGACATGGTCCGCTTTGTTCTGGTTCGTGCCTTTGGCAACGCTCGCTCGCCGCAGGCTCGACGAAGTCGCCGAGATTTCCTGCGACGCGTGGGCCGCGATCCATCTCGGAGACGGTCGTTCGCTCGCTGAATGTCTCGCCGAATGCGCGGAACGTCGCATCGGCGGCATCGACATCGCACTCGCACCCGCCATGGCAGGGCGAGAGTCACCGCTGTTGCAACGCATCGACTATCTGATTGCCGGAGTTCCGATGAATACGCGTAGTGCCGGAGTGCGCGCTGCACTCGCCGTTATCGCAGCGCTAGCGATCGCCGTGTTCGCATTGCCGGGCGTGAGTTTGCAGTCGGCTTCGGCGCAGTCCGCGCCGCCGAGTCCTCCATCGCCACCATCAGCGCCGACGCCGGCCGCCGCTCCAGCGCTTCCCTCTGCGCCGGCGGTTCCGGTGGCTCCCGTCGCGCCGCCCGCACCGGTGCAAGGTCATCATGTTCACATTTCGTCGGACATCAGCATCAACGGACAACACGATCTCATGTTGGTGCAAGTCAGCGACGACAAGCACAGCTACAGCGTGAAAATCGACGGCAAAGTCGAATTCAATGACAGCGAAGACGACATCGAGAGTCTTTCCGACGGCGGTATCGCGACATTCTCCGAAACGCACATGGGCAAGACGCAGCGGGTCGACATCGCGAGTCGCGGCGGCAAGCTCGAACGCCGCTATTTCGTCAACGACAAGGAACAGCCGCTCGATGCCGATGCGCGCAAATGGATGGCCATTCTGATCCCGAGCGTGATCCGCGAAACGGCGATCGATGCCGAAGGACGCGTGAAGCGGCTTCGCGCAAAGGGCGGCTCAGACGCCGTGCTCGATGAGATCGCGCACATCGATTCGGGCTACGCGCGCGGCGTCTATCTGCGTTTTCTGGCTGCAGGCGGCAAGCTCTCGTCGGCGCAGATGACGCGCGCGCTCGGCCTTGTCGATGCGATCGATTCGGACTACGAAAAACGCAACGCTCTAGCCGCGCTGGCGAACATGCAGCCACTCGATGCGAGCCAGCAAAAGCTCGTGCTCGCACAGGCCGACAAGATCAACTCCGACTACGAGCGCGCTGAGCTTCTCGTTGGCATGCTGCCGCAGCTCGCACCGGCGGACGACGTGCACGCCGCATGGCTCAAAGCTGCGTCGGGGATCCATTCCGACTACGAGCATCGGCGCGCACTGTCGGCGATGCTCGATGCCGGTCAGCCGGACGAGGCGACGCTTGGCGCCGTCGTCGATGCTGCGCACACCATCGGCTCCGACTACGAGCGGCGTGAACTGCTGACTTCGGCGGTGCGTCGCACGCACGATGCCGACAAGCTCGCGACCGCTTACGCCGGCGCTGCTTCCAAGATCGGCTCCGACTACGAGCGGCGCGAGGCGCTGACTGCGCTGATCCACGCACCCGGATTCGGCAAGACCGGCACCCGCGCCGTACTCGATGCACTTCCCGGAATCGGCTCGGACTACGAATGCCGCGAAGTGCTGGTGGCGTTGGCCAGAGTCATGCCGAACGATCCTGATCTCATTGCGCGCTATCGCAGCGTCGCGCGGCGTCTTTCCGATTCCGAACGCGGCGAAGCCGAGCGCGCGCTCGATCATTTCACGAGCTGAAGAATCGCTGAGCGCGCAGCAACGCGGCGTTCAGCGCCGTGCGTCGAAAGCGCGCTATCGTTCGTCATCAGGAAATCGATGACGGAGAATGCGATGAAAACCAGACTTGTCGCGGCACTGGCTCTCGCGGCGCTGTGCATGAGCAGCGCACAAGCCCAGACCCGCAAGACGCAGCAGGAAAATCTCGATCGCTTCGAGAAATACGCCGGCGATCCGGTAGAGCAATTCCAGTTCTGGTCGCTCTACAAGTGGCAGCTCGTCGGCCCGAACAAGGTCGTGGTCTGGCCGACGATCAACGATGCGTACCTTCTGACCGTGGATGACCCATGTCCTGGTCTCGAGTGGGCCAATGGCATTGGCGTGACCTCGAAGCAGCGGCATCTGGTGAGCCGCAAGTTCGACTACGTGACCTACGGCAAGGGGCGGTGTCAGATCAGCGAGATTCGGCCGATCGACTACAAGACGATGCTGAAGGATGGTCCGGACGAGAAAGCGAAATAGCGGAACGCGGATCGTTCCATTTCCGCTTGGGGTGCGATCGCGATTTCCACGGTTGCGCTCGGACGGCAGCTAGTCCGGCGCAACATACCCGCTCGGTTTGGCCGAGCCTTCACCGAAGAAATATTTTTCCATTTCCGCAGAGAGAAACGCGCGCGCTTTGGGATCCAGCGGATTCAACCGGTTCTCGTTGATCAACGTCGTCTGGTGTGCGAGCCACGCTTGCCACGCTTCTTTCGAAACGTTGTCGTAGATGCGTTTGCCGAGCTCGCCGGGCCACGGCGCGAACGCGAGTCCTTCGGCGTCGCGGCCGAGTTTCACGCAATGGACGGTTCTTGCCATCGTTCTTCCTCGAAAGCCCATCGTTCTTCATCGAATGCCGCTTCAAGCAACCTGCGTACCGGAGCGGGCAGGCCAAGCACTCGTAAATCCTCGCGCGAGAACCAGCCTCGTTCGCCATCGTCAGCGACGCGCAATGCGCTTGTGCCCGTGATGAGCATGGGCGTAATGCGCAGATGATAGTGGCTGAAACTGTGGACGAACTTGCCGAGCGCAAGCAATGACTCGACGCTCACCGCGTAGCGGTCGTGCAGCACGTCGCGCGCCGAATCCGTGTCGCGGGCTTCCGGAAGACTCCAGAGCCGCGCCCAGACGCCTGTCGGTGGACGCCGCTCGAGCAGCACGCGACGATGCGCGTCGCGCACGAGCAGCATGGTCGTTTCGCGCGTGGGGCGCGTGCGCGAAGGTTTCGGCTCGGGCAATTCTTCCGTCAAACCTTCGCGCAGCGCGACACAATGCCGACGCAGCGGACACGCATCGCAGCGCGGCCGCGATCGCACGCAGACGGTCGCGCCGAGGTCCATGATCGCCTGCGTGTAATCCGCGACTCGCACGGCAGGTGTATGCGTTTCGGCGTATTTCCACAGCGCGCTTTCGACCGCGGTACGGCCTGGCCATCCGCGCACGCCGTGCCAGCGCGCGAGCACGCGCCGCACGTTGCCGTCGAGAATCGCGTGCCGCTGTCCGAACGCCTGGGCGAGGATCGCCGCTGCCGTGGAGCGACCGATGCCGGGCAGAGCGGCCAACGCGTCGAAATCACGTGGCAGCTCGCCACCGTGTTGTTCGACGCAGACGCACGCGGTGCGATGCAGGTTGCGCGCTCGGCTGTAGTAGCCAAGGCCCGACCAAAGCGCGAGCACGCGATCGAGCGGCGCTCCGGCAAGCGCTGCGAGCGACGGCAACGCTTCGACAAATCGCTCGAAATATCCGACGACCGTGCGCACCTGGGTCTGCTGCAGCATCACTTCGCTGAGCCACGTGCGATACGGCGTGCGTGGGTGCTGCCATGGCAGATCCTTTCGGCCGTGCACGTCGAACCACCCGAGCAGCGCGGTGGCGAACTCCTCCGTCGGCGGCGCGTTTTCAGGCATCGGCATCCAGCTTGGCCGGGAGCAACCCATCGACGAACGCCTGCGCGTCGAACACTCGCAAGTCCTCGGCGCTTTCGCCAAGCCCGACGTAGCGGATCGGCAAACCGAATTCGCGTGCGAGCGCGAACACGATGCCGCCCTTCGCCGTACCGTCGAGCTTGGTGACGACGAGCCCGGTGACGCCGATCGCATCGCGGAATTGTCGAGTCTGGCTGATGGCGTTCTGGCCGGTGGTGCCGTCGATCACCAACAGAACTTCGTGCGGCGCATCGGCGTCGATCTTGTTGAGAACGCGGCGGATTTTCGAAAGCTCGTCCATCAGCCCGGATTGCGTGTGCAGGCGGCCAGCGGTATCGGCGATGAGCACATCGGTGCCGCGCGATCGCGCGGTCTGCAACGCATCGAAGATCACGCTCGCGGAGTCGGCGCCCGATCCCTGCGAAATCACCGGAACCCGGTTGCGCTCGCCCCAGGTCGCGAGCTGCTCGACGGCTGCGGCGCGAAACGTGTCGCCCGCTGCAAGCAATACCGAGCGGTCTTCGGACGTGTAGCGTCGCGCGAGTTTTCCTATCGTGGTCGTCTTGCCGACGCCGTTGACGCCGACGATGAGCAGCACGAACGGTCGCCGCAGGCCGACGTCGAGCGGTTGTTGGACGGATTGCAGCCGCGAAACAAGCTCGGCGCGGAGCGCCGCCAACAGTGCGTCCGCATCGGCGAATTCGCGGCGCGTGACACGCGAGCGCAGCCGTTCCACGAGGTCCGAGGCCGTTGCGACACCAACGTCGGCCGTGATCAGGCACGTTTCGAGCTCGTCGAGCAATGCATCGTCGAGTACGGGATTGCGTGCGAACACCGATGACAATCCGCGCGCGAAGCCGCTACCGGAGAGCCTCTCGCGCCACGACCGTTTGGGCATCGACGCCGCGTCCGCTTCGATCGGACTCGTTGCTGGCTCGAGCGCCGCCGCCGCGGGACCAGGCGTTTCGTTGGCGACGTCTGCGCGTTCTCCATCTCTGGGCGCCGGAACGGCAGGCGGCGTTTCGTCGGGCGGTTTCTTTTTCCAGAACTTCAGCATTGAGGGACGGTATCGGTGAAAATGGAGGACTTCATGCTAACACCCGCGAGTGCGGGAACCGGACGCGGTCCCAACGAGCGAATCGCCGCGAGAATGGATCGTCTTGCGATCGCGCGAGCGCGGTGGCAGGACATCACCAATTGGAATCCCCCGGCGTTCGCTGGAATCAAGAAGTGGAGTCATCCGTGCATTCGCACAAATCCGGACCACCGGGAAAATTACGAATTGTCGCGGGGAACCTGCGCGGATCGCGTCTGGAAGTGCCCGGCAAGACTGGCCTTCGCCCAACGCCGGACCGCGTGCGAGAAACCTTGTTCAACTGGCTCGCGCCGGTCATCGATGGCGCGCACTGTCTCGATCTTTACGCGGGCACCGGTGCGCTTGGCATCGAAGCGATCTCGCGCGGAGCGAGCGCGTGCACATTCGTCGAGAGCGATCGCGCACTCGCGCGCCTGCTTGCGGAGAATCTTGCGCGGCTCAAGATCGAAAATGCGCGCGTTCTCGAAACGGACGCGCTGACGATGCTGGGCGGCGCCGTGCGGCCCTGCGATATCGTGTTCCTCGATCCGCCGTTCGGGGCAAATCTCTGGAACGAGTCGGCCCGCCTGCTGGAAAGCCGCGGCTGGCTCGGCGAGAACGCATGGCTTTACGTCGAATCGCCAGCCGACGCACAAATCAGCCTGCCGCCCTCGTTGATCCTGCACCGCGAGGGCCGCGCCGGCGCGGTTCGCTTTGCGCTGTATCGTCGCGCGCCGGCCGATCCGCTAAGCTAGCGACGCTTTCGGTGGCGCGCAGAAAGGCCAATGGCGACTTCGCAGCAACGCTCGCGTGTGGCGGTCTATCCGGGCACGTTCGATCCGATCACGAACGGCCACGTCGATCTTGCCACTCGCGCTGCTCCGTTGTTCGATCGCTTCATCGTCGCCATCGCCGAGAGTCCGACCAAGGGAACCAGCTTCGGTCTTACCGAGCGCATTTCGCTCGCTCGCGTCGCTCTCGCGGGAATTCCGAACATCGAAGTGCGCGGTTTCGCGACGCTGCTCGCGACTTTCGTTGAGGAAATCGGCGCAGGCGTGATCCTGCGCGGCTTGCGCGCGGTTTCGGATTTCGAATACGAGTTCCAGCTCGCAAGCATGAACCGCCACCTGATACCAACGGCCGAAACGCTGTTCCTGACTCCGGCCGAGCAATACAGTTTCATCTCGTCCTCGCTGGTGCGCGAAATCGCGCGCCTCGGCGGCGACGTGTCCGGGTTCGTACACCCGGTCGTGCAGCAGGCGTTACGCAATACCTACCGCAATCCGACCACCACCACGTGAGGGGCAGCCAGACCATGCGCAAGATTCCCGCCATCATCTTTTCCGCGTGTGCCGCGACCTTCGCGCTCACGGCGTGCAACCAGCAGGAAACGCCGAAGGATCAGGCGGAAATGAAACCGCAAGCCGCGCCGGTGCCGACCAATCCCGGCGACAAGACCGCCTGGAAGCAGTATCTGGTCAGCGTGGTCACCGCCAACATGCAGGGCGTCAAGACCAATCATCCCTACATGTACTTCGTGCCGGCCGGCGATGACGATACCGCGAAGAGCGACCGCCAGAACCAGCTCGACAACGTCAAGAACGTCGTCGCCCGCGGCGTGCTGCCCGGCAACATGATGGCGTTCGGCGGACCGGACTCGAAGATCACATCCCAACTCGTCGTCGACGCGTTCAAGGACGCTCAGGCAGGCGCGTTCAAGGATGTCGTCGTGCTCTTCATCGGCGCGCCGGGCGATCTCGATGCGGTGAAGCAGGCGCTGGGTTCTTCGGGAGCGGAGGTTCGGTTCGTCGAGGCGAAGTAGGTTTTTCGTTTCTTGTTTTTGTTAGGGACGCGAGGCGCCAATATGTTCGTCATCCCGGCGTAGGCCAGGATCGCTTTGCTTTTGGTGCTAGTGATGGCCTCTCCACTTCGTCGTCCCGGCGAAGGCCGGGACCCAGTGTCTTGGCTCTGTTGCTTTGGTATTTCGCGCTTCGCGAGGACCGACTCACGTCCGTGTGTTGTTTCGTCCGCCATCCATGGCGGACGAGTCACTT
>DASYJJ010000122.1:0-8325 GCA_035996605.1 Rhodanobacteraceae bacterium | reverse complement strand
GGTGTAGCCAAGACCCGCCGAACTCGCGGTCCAATCGCCGAGCGCAGTGCCGAGCGTTTGCGAAAACATGATCGTCACCCAGTAGAACGCTTCGGCACGTGGCGACCGTATGTTTTCTATCGCGACCGATCCAAGCGTCCGATGCCATGCGAAGAACGATCCGAGCAACAGCGCCAGCAGGAGCACGCTGCCTCCGGCGTAGCCGATGCCCAGCGAGCGATCCGCGAAATCGGCGAGCGTCGTGCCGACGGTCGTTGTGGCGACGATGGTCAGCCAATACAGCGCAGGATGAAATCGCGTCGCACGGATCTGTGCGGCGACCGCGATCGCGAATACGACGGCGAAGATGGCCGTGCTGACGAGATAACCCAGATCGAGAGACATGGAAACCGCATCGCCACCCGTTTCCCCCAACGTGGTGGCGACGATTTTCATGATCCAGAAGGTGAGCGTGACTTCGGCGACTTTGCTCGGGGACGTATCGTTCATCGTTCGAAAGTGTATGGATGGAATTCTGCTGGAAGATGAACGCTATCTTCCGCGTGGAAAGCGGACCTCCACGCGAAGCCCTCGTCCGGTGCCGGCATCGAGCAGCCGCAACGAGGCGCGATGGAGTTCTGCGATGCGTTGTGCGATCGGCAGCCCGAGGCCGACGCCTGGGCTGTCCACGCCCTCGCCGCGCTGGAACCGGCTGAACATTGCGTCGCGGAGCGACGCCTCGATGCCGGTCCCGTCGTCCGATATCGCCAGCAAGACACCCCACTCGTCCGGCTGGATCTCAATCGAAAGCGTGCCGTGCGCGCGACCATAGCGCAGCGCGTTGTCGAGAATGTTGCGGACCAGCACGCGAAGCCCGCCTTCCCATCCGCGCACCGCCGGAACGGACGGAGCAAATGACTGCACGACCTCGACTTCACGATCAATCACGGTCGCGGCGAGCTCACTGAGTTCTTCGCGCACGAGAACGACGAGATCCACGTCCGACATCGCCTTGGCTGACGAAGCTGCATCCCAGCGCGCGAGCTCCAGCATCTGATTCACGAGCCGCGTCATGCGCTGGAGCGCGCCGCGCGTATCGGAGAGAGCAGCGCGGCTCTCATCGGTTTGCGTCATCGTCAATGCATTGCCGACATGCACGAGCGCGCCCGCCAGCGGCGTTCGCAGTTCGTGCGCCGCGTTCGATGTGAATTGACGCTCGTTGTCCAGCGCCCGGTGCACGCGCCGCATCAAGCCATTGATGGCGCCGACGAGTGGCGCGATCTCGTCGGGCGCATCGTGCGCATTCAGCGGCTCGGCGTCGTCCGGCGAACGCTGGTCGATTCTCCGAGCGGTTTCGGACAGAGGTTGCAGTCCTTTCTTGACCGCCCATTTCGTTAGAAACGCAAGAACAGGCAGCCCGAGAACGAGCGGAAGCGTGTTTTGCAGCAGGAGATCGCGAACGATTTCGTGCCGGCTGTCGTAGCGCTCCGCAGCCCGGATGAATCCGCCGTTGTCGCCGATCTTGGTGTAGACGCGCCACTTCCTCTTTGCATTTGTTACGTCGGCAAACCCGATCGGAGCGGCGTCGAACGTAAGGTTGCGAAGATCCTGCGTAGTCACGGCCAGTTGCGAAGGACTGCTCCAATATTGGAAGCCTACCTGCGTTTCGTAACCGTGGCCCTGTGGCGTGGCCTCGTCGGCGCCTTTGGGTCTGAACCAGTTCTCGACTTCGACCGGCGCGCTGGACATGCCGATTCCGAGATGATTCGAAAACGCTTCCAGCGTTTTCGCGCTTTGCGCCAGGCGCGCATCGCTGAGCTCATCGACTTCCTCGACCACCTTCGCGCCGCTCAATGCGAGCAGCGGCACCATCACGAAACCGATGCACGACAGCGTAAGCGCAGTCAGGCGCGCTCGCAGCGAGCGAATCACGAGACGATGTTCTCGGTCAGCAAATAGCCCAGACCGCGAGCGGTGCGAATCAGCTCGGGCTCGGTTTTCTTGCGCAGGCTGTGCACGTGGACTTCGAGCGCATTGCTGTCGATGCCCGTTTCGCCATATAGGACACGTTCCAGGAAATCGCGCGTGACGACGCGCCCTGCGCGTTCGGCGAGCGTCTGCAGCAGCAGGAATTCCTGGCGCGACAGAGCCAGCAACTGGCCGTCGAATCGAGCCTCGCGCGAGAGCGTGTCGATTGCGAGGCGCCCGACCTCCAGGTTCGATGTGTCCGTTTTCAAAACACGACGCCGGACGGAACGCATCCGCGCCGCGAGCTCCTCGAGCTCGAACGGTTTGGTCAGGTAGTCGTCCGCTCCCAGATCCAGGCCCTGGACGCGGTCGTCGGTCGCGTCGCGCGCGGTGATGATGATCACTGGAACGGAAACCCCATCGCGCTTCAGACCCTTTAGGACCTCCAAGCCGCCGAGTTGCGGCAGACCAAGATCGAGCAGCAGCATGTCGAATGGAACGGTTTTTGCGAGTGTCAGCGCCGTCGCACCGTCACGCACCCATTCGCTGGTATTGCCCCAGCGCTTGATCGCGACTTCGAGGCCGCGCCCGAGATGTGCATCGTCTTCGACAATCAGAACGTGCATCGGCGATCGACCTCGGCCCAGACCCTGAAATCGAGCTTACGCGGTGAGCCTTATGGGAGTCTTAAATCACGAGCCGTCGCGCACGCACGTCCCACATCAAAGCGCGCATCGTCGTCAGCCGGGAATGTCCGGTTGGAGTTCGTGGAAGCGATCCATGTGGATGTAGAGATGATCCGGATGATCGCCTTCGGTGAAGATGTCGACGAAACGCCGGCCGAACAGAATTTCCTCATGGCCGTAGTTGTAGCGCGCGGTGATGCCGGCGGCGAACGTTTCATCGACACCGGAAATCGTGATGCCGAGGCGCATGTCGCCCTCCTTGATCGCCTCGGCGGTCAGGCCGTACAGCGGACTCGTCTCGTCGATGCGGTGCATGATCTGCCAGCTCAAAGCAAAAACGGGCGAGCGGGCGCGTTGGAGTTTCAGATCGTAGAAGCGCCGCAGGCTATGTCCTTCGGCCGTCTCCTCGTCGCGGATCAGCACGATGGACGCGGTCGCTTCGAGAATGTAGCTGCGTCTCTGGTTGGCCACGCGGAAGATCAGCGTAGGCATGCCGTCGTAAGGCGTGATGACCGCGACGCGGCTGAACAGAATCCGTGCGGTCGGTTTGGAAAAGCGCGCGAACACCAGGCTCGTGATCACCGCCATGCTCATCATGCCGGTGACGATTTCCGCCGTCGCAACGCAGTGTCCGTAGAACGTTCCCGGACTCATCGCACCGTAGCCGACAGTGGCCAGTGTTTCGACACTGAAGAAGAAGTAGTCCGTGAAGGACGTGGCATTGTTGACCGCGTGACTGCCGAGGAAATAGACGCACGCGAACAGAAGGTTGACCAGCAGATAGACCGTCACCGCGCCGGCAAAGAACTGCGGCCAGCTCAGCGACATGATGATGTGATAGACGTCGTGCCAGTCGAACCGGGTGACGCCAAGTTGGGTGACTTCGGTCCGGCCCAGGTTGACCGTGACGCCTTTGCGGCGGCGGGGCGACGTTTTGCGCGTCATTTCGGCAAGTCCACCGGTTGCGGTTGCTCGCGGACTTCGCCTGAAGTCCGCATTGTGAGGCAGGGCCGGTATTACTCCGGGTATGCGGCTTCGAAGACCGCTGCGCCGAATAGTAAATCAAGCAGATGGCTGCGTGGGACGCGCTTCAACATCGCGCGCACCAACCGCGTGGATCCGAGCCTCAATTTCGCAGACGCCGGAAGAAGGATCGGATGTCTTGCGCCAACAATTCGGGTTGTTCCATTGCCGAAAAATGTCCGCCACGGGGCATATCGGTCCAGTGCTGAATGTTGAAGTATCGCTCCGCCCACTCGCGAGGCGGCGGCAGGAGATCGTGAGGGAAATTCGCGAATCCCGCGGGCACACTCGATGAACCCACCCATTTTTTTATCATTTCGGCGGTCCACGTCATTGCGCCCGCATTTGCAGCGTCGTAGTAGAGCCAGAAAGAAGAATCGATTGTCTGAGTCACCCAATAGAGACTGATGTTGGTGAGCAATTCGTCTTTGGTGAAGCATCTTTCGACATCGCCGTTGCAGTCGCTCCAGGCCCGGAATTTCTCGACAATCCACCCCGCAAGGCCCGCCGGCGAATCATTCAATCCATACGCCAACGATTGGGGGCGCGTGCCCTGAATCATTGCGTATGCGCCTTCCTTCTGTTGCCACTTCTCGCTGTCGGCAAGAAATTTTTTCTCCTTTGAAGATAGTTTCTTCGGCTTCTCGAATAGGTGCATGAACGGCACGTCGGTCAGATGGATACCAATGACCGCATCGGAGTGGCTGCGAGCAAGGTGCTCGGTGACCGTGCTGCCCCAATCTCCGCCCTGTGCGCCGAAGCGAGCGTAGCCCAGCTCGTCCGTCATCAGCTTCGCCCACAGATCCGCGATCTTGAACAGCATGCCCTGTTCGCTTGGTTTGTCGGAAAAACCATAGCCGGGCAGGCTCGGCAAGATTACGTCGAAGCTGTCGTTGGGATCAGCGCCGTGTGCAGCAGGATCGGTCAGCAGCGGAATGATTTTTGAAAACCGCAGAAACGAGTCCGGAAATCCGTGCGTCAGGACCAGCGGCAGAGGACGTTCGCCCTTTCCGTGCTCATGGATGAAGTGGATACGCAGTCCATCGACATCCGATTGGAAATGCGCGAAGCGGTTGATGATCGCCTCCTGCGCACGCCAGTCGAACGCCTCGACCCAATATCGGACAAGCGATTTCAGATAATCCAGGTTGGTACCGTATTCCCACTTTGCACCGTGGACTTCGCCGGGCCAGCGCGTCGCGACAAGTCGCGCGCGAAGATCGGCGAGCGTATTTTCGGCGACGTCGACTTTGAAAGGCCGTGCGCTCATGGAGGTCTCCATCCGAAGCGGGCGCGCGCTCCCGATCATTGGGACGCGCTGTATCTGTGGAACGGGTTAGCATGAATCGCATTGATCGGCGCCGGCCTCGACCGGGGCCGAGGTGACCTCCTCCGCGCGAATCCAGCCAACCGATTCTCAGATCAGCTTGTCCAGCGTGATCGGCACTTCGCGGATACGCCGACCGGTTGCGTGGTAGACCGCATTCGCGATCGCGCCGCCGATCCCGGTGATACCAATCTCGCCGATGCCACGCGCACCAAGGGGATTGAAGTTCGTGTCATCACCATCGACGAACGTGACGTCGACTTCACCGATGTCGGCGTTGACAGGTACGTGATACTCGGCGAGGTTCGCATTGACGATTCGCCCGCTGCGCACGTCGTAAAGTGTTTTCTCGAACAGCGCGAGTCCCGCGCCCCAGACCAACCCACCGATCAGCTGGCTGTGCGCCGTCTTCTCGTTGAGGCGTCGGCCGATGTCGTACGTGCCGTGGAGGCGTGCGAGGCGGATCGTGCCGAGATCGGGATCGACGCGCACATCGGCGAACACCGCGCCGAACGAGTGCAATGAGAATTTTTCCTTGGCGTCTCCGGGATCGGTGGTTGCGCGTCCTTCGATCGCGCCGCCGCCATTTCGCGCAATGATCGCGGCAAAAGTCTCTCGGCGGTGTGCATCGTCGCGAGAAGAAACCCAGCCATCCGCGACCTGCACGCGTTTTGCTGCCACGCCTTGCAACGGCGAATGCGCGTCGGCGACCGCGAGAGCAACGAGTTGATCGCGCGCCGAGAAGCACGCCGATTGCACGGCGGGCATGAGGCTCGCCGCGGTCTGTGACCCGCCTGAAACGGGCGTTTCCGGCAGCGCCGTGTCGCCCAGTTCGGCACGCACGCGTCCAATCGGCAGACCGAGCGCGTCGGCCGCGACCTGCGTCATGATCGTGTACGTGCCGGTGCCGATGTCCTGCGAGCCGGCCTGCACGACGGCGCTGCCATCCGGAAGAATCTTCGCGAGCGCGGCGGCCTTGGAGCGCCGCGCGGGATACGTCGCCGTCGCCATGCCCCAGCCGACCAGCCAACGTCCGTCGCGCATCGAGCGCGGCTTGGCGTCGCGACGGCTCCAGCCGAATCGCTCGGCGCCTTTCGCGTAGCACTCGCGCAGGTGCTTGCTCGAGAATGGCTTGTTCTCCACCGGATCCTTCTCGGCGTAGTTGCGCAGGCGCAGCTCGATCGGATCCATTTCGAGTGCGACCGCGAGCTCGTCCATCGCGACCTCGAGCGCGAACGTGCCGGTCGCTTCGCCCGGCGCCCGCTGGAACGTCGGCGTACCGATGTTGAGCTTGACCAGTCGATGGCTCGTATCGCCGTTCTCGCACGCATAGAGCATGCGTGTCGCAGACGCGGACGGCTCGACCCAGTCCTCGAACACGGATGTGGTCGAGATCACATCGTGCTTGATCGCGGTGAGCTTTCCGTCCCGCGTCGCGCCGAGCACGATGTGCTGTTCGGTGTTCGGGCGGTGTCCGACCGGTGCGAACATCTGCGGCCGATCCAGTGCGATCTTGACCGGACGCCCCAGCTCGCGCGCTGCCATCGCCGCCAGCACGACGTGCGACCACGCGGATCCCTTGCAGCCGAAACCGCCGCCGACGAACGGCGATATCACGCGCACGTTCTCGATCGGAATGCCGAAACGCTGCGCGAGCGTCTTGCGACAGCCGAACACACCCTGCGTCGAATCGTAAACGGTGAGCCGATCGCCTTGCCATTGCGCAACCGTCGCATGCGGCTCCATCGGGTTGTGGTTTTCCGGAGGTGTCGCGTAAACACCGTCAACGGTCGTCGTCGCCGTCTCGATGCCGGCTGCGTAATTGCCCCAGCGCTTGTCAGTGTCGTCCTGATTTGCTTTTGCCGGCGCGTACGCGCTCGCTTTGGCTCGCTCGTAGTCAAGCGCGGCCGGCTGAGTTTGATAACGGATGTCCAGTGCCATTGCAGCGGCGCGCGCACGCTCGAGCGTGTCGGCGATGACGACTGCAACCGGTTCGCCGTTGTACCGCACTTCGTTGGTCTGCAGCAGCGACAAGACGCGTGTCGCCGGCGGCTCGACTTTGCCCGCGTCGGGGAGCTTCGGCGCATTCTCGCTGGTCATCACGCGCAGCACACCGGGCATGGCGCGTGCGTTGCGCGCATCGATCGTGCAGGTCCCTGCCGCTACGGTGCTGAACGCAATCACCGCATGCGCGAGGCGCGGCAGCTGGAAATCCGATGCATACTGCGCCTCGCCAAGAACTTTCTTCGGGCCATCGATACGATCGAGCGGCGCGCCGACGTTCTGACTCATGCGAGACCTCCGGCGATGCTGACGGCGCGCACGATCGCAGAGGGTGCGAGCTTGACCTTGAACGCGTTGTCGCGATAAGGCTTTGCGTCGGCAACCGCGGCATTCGCGGCGCTGGCGATGGATTCTGCGGACAGACGTTTGCCGATCAGCTGGCGTTCCGTCTCGCGCGCGCGCCAGGGTTTGTGCGCGACACCACCGAGCGCGACCCGCGCATCGCGAACCACATCGCCATCGAGATCGAGCCCAGCAGCGACCGAGACCAGCGCGAATGCGAAGCTCGCACGATCGCGAATCTTCAAATAATGCCAGTGCTCGGCGAAACCTTGCGGCGGAAGATCGACGCCGGTTATGAGCTCGCCCGGCGTGAGATTCGTGTCGCGCTGCGGATCGTCGCCCGGCAGGCGATGAAAGTCTTCGAACGCCATCGTGCGTTCGCCGTTCGGTCCCTGTATGCGCACGGTTGCTTCGAGCGCCGCAAGCGCGACGCACATGTCCGAGGGATGGGTCGCGATACAAGTGTCGCTTGCACCAAAAATCGCGTGCTGTCGGTTGTGGCCTTGCAGCGCCGCGCAACCCGAGCCGGGTTTGCGCTTGTTGCAAGCGCTGTTGCCGACATCGACGAAATAGTGGCAGCGCGTACGCTGCATTAGGTTTCCGCCCATTGTTGCCATGTTGCGCAGCTGCTGCGACGCGCCGGCAAGAAGTGCCGCGCTCAACAGAGGATAGCGGCGGCGCACCTCGGAATCAGAAGCGGTATCGCTGTTGCGCGCGAGCGCGCCGATGCGCAAGCCCCCGTTGTCGGTGTTGGCGATGCGAGCGAGATCGAGGTGCGTGATGTCGATGAGCGTAGTCGCGTGTTCGACGCCGCTCTTGAGCAAGTCCAGTAGGTTCGTTCCGCCGCCGATGTAATACGCGCCGTCCGCGCCGGCGCCGCGAACAGCAGCGTCGATATCGGTCGCACGAAGATATGAAAACGCATCCACGCGTCAGGCTCCGCGCTCGGCCATCGCTCGAATCGCCGCGACGATGTTCGTGTACGCGCCACAGCGG
>DASYJJ010000121.1:0-1798 GCA_035996605.1 Rhodanobacteraceae bacterium | reverse complement strand
GCACTTCCGGGTTCTCTCTCGGCCGCGGCGAGGACCGGAGGAAAAAGCCCGTCAGGGGCGCGCGGACGATGCGCGCGCGTTCGCTGTCGGCACACGGACGTGCCGTCAGCGAACCTCCGGAGTGTCCTCGCGGAGTCGCCGGGCACGATGCCCGGCGACCGCGGCCGCGAGGGTGTGTTCTCTTTGGTTACTTTCTCTTGCACAAGCAAGAGAAAGTGACTCGGCCGCCATGGATGGCGGACGAAAACACACAGGGACGTGAGTCGGTTATCGCGAAAACCTCAAAAAGGAGACGCAGACACGCAGCAGCGGGCCAAAGCCCACCTCAAGACCCCGCGAACCCACCAACCCGAATCAGCGAATCAACCCTAAAAGCTCGCCGCCGCCTGCAACGCCGCAATCCGCTCCGGAATCGGAGGATGACTACGCAGGAAACGCGCGAATCCATTCTCGCCGGTAATGCCGAAGGCCTGCATCGCCTTCGGCAGCGTGGATTGACCGTCGTCGCCGCCGAGTCGCTGCAGCGCGGAGATCATCGAATCGCGGCTCGCGAGGTGTGCGCCTCCGGCGTCCGCGCGGAACTCGCGCCAGCGCGAGAACGCCATGACGATCAGCGACGCGAGAAAACCGAGCGCGATCTGCAACACGATGACGATGCCGAAATAAGCGAAGCCCCCGCCACTGTCGCGATTGCCGCTGATCGCGCGATCGATCAGCGTGCCGAGCACGCGCGCGAAGAAAATGACGAACGTGTTGAGGACGCCCTGTATGAGCGCCATCGTCACCATGTCGCCGTTCGCGACGTGCGTGATTTCGTGGCCGAGCACGGCTTCGACCTGTGGGCGATCCATCGATTGCAGAAGTCCGGTGCTGACCGCGACGAGCGCATGGTTCTTGCTTGCGCCGGTCGCAAACGCATTCATTTCGGGCGCGTCGTAGATCGCGATGTCGGGCATGCCGATGCCGGCTTTGTCCGCGTGGTGGCGCACGGTCTGGAAAAGCCAGGTCTCCGTAGGATTGCGCGGCTCGGCGATCACTTGCGCGCCGACAGATGCTTTCGCGATCCACTTCGACATCGCCAGTGAAATGAACGAGCCGCCCATGCCCATGACAGCGGCCATGATGAGGAGGCCCTGCAGATTGATACCGCTGCGGCCGGTCGCGTAGACATCGAGACCGGTCAGCTTGACGACGATCGTCAAGAGAACCATGACCGCAAGGTTGGTCGCTATGAAGAGAATGATGCGCAGCATGGCCTGCCTCGAATGTGGGGACTATGCACGCCCGATGTGGGTACAGTCGTCGCCGATTGAAAGGGTTATGCGTCAAAGCATAGCGCGGCGCGCAGCCGCCCGAGCGCACATAGACCGCCGCTCAGGCGTCGGGTTCGCGCGCGGCCGAAAGTAATGTGCGATCAGGGAACGTAAGATTCCTGGACCACCCCCGCTGGGCGGCAATTTCGCGCGACTCATCGAATGCACCGATCTCCGTCTCTTTATCGCGGCCGCTTCGCACCCTCTCCGACCGGCCGGCTCCATTTTGGCTCGCTCGTCGCGGCGCTCGGCAGCTGGCTGATGGCGCGCGCGTATCAGGGAACCTGGTTGGTAAGGATCGAAGATCTCGATCCGCCGCGCGAGGTGCCGGGCGCCGACGCGGATATCCTGGCGACGCTCGCGGCATTCGGCATGGAGTCGGACGAGCCGCTCGTTTATCAAAGTCGCCGGTCGGCGGACTACGAACGTGCGTTCGACCGGTTGCACGCGCTCGGCTGCGTATATCCCTGCTGGTGCAGCCGCAG